>JADJKB010000025.1:600000-876206 GCA_016706225.1 Myxococcales bacterium | reverse complement strand
TCGACACTGGACGCCAGCGCCGTGGATGTCGAACTTGAGCTTGAAGTCGAGCGCTCTGGCACAGCGAACGGCGTCGCGGTCTGGGCCGACCTGGACCTCGCCCACGGCGTCACGGTTACGACTGGGCGGGCCGAAACCGACAACAACTGGCGACTATTCGTTCACCGCATCCGAGAACGCACCTTCTCGGCTGGCCAAACCGTGCGCCTTCGCTATCGGTACGGAGACGATTCCCGCGGGTCGAAATCAGCGAAGGCTAATTGATGCCTTGCGGCAGCGGCGTCGCACCACGCTCGACGCTCGACTGACGTGGGAACCACCCCGCTATCCTCACCCTGTCGCGTGCTCGACCCACCAGGCCAAAGTCCGCGCGAGTCCCCTCTCAAGCCCCACCCTCGCCTCAAACCCAATCCTTTCCCTCGCCCGGGTCACATCGAGCCTCCTCCGCGGCTGGCCATTCGGCTTCGTCGCATCCCACGACGACGCGACCCTCGTAGCCAACCAACTTCTGGATCATCTCCGCCAGAGCCTTGATTGAGATCTCCTCCCCCGACCCGAGGTTCATCGGTTCACTGGAGTCGTAGCGCTCGGCTGTGAGAACCAGCCCCTCTGCGCAATCCTCGACGTAGAAAAACTCCCGCGTCGGTGACCCGTCACCCCACAACACGACCTCCTCCGCCCCCGCAACCTTCGCCTCGTGGAACTTGCGCAGCATGGCCGGAATGACGTGGCTCGAGTGGAGATCGAAGTTGTCGCGGGGTCCGTAGAGGTTCACCGGATACACGACCACGGAGTTGAAACCGTACTGCTCGCGGTAGCCCTGCGACTGAACGCTCATCACCTTCTTCGCGATGCCGTAGGGGGCGTTGGTCTCCTCCGGGTAGCCGTTCCAGAGGTCGGCCTCCTTGAAGGGCACCGGGCAGAACTTGGGGTAGGCGCAGATGGTGCCGCACGCGACCAGCTTCTTCACGCCGGCCTTCCAGCTCTCGTGGATGAGCTGGATCCCCATCATCGCGTTCTCGTAGAAGAACCGCCCGGGATTGTCGCGGTTCGCGCCGATGCCGCCGACGCGGGCCGCCAGGTGGAAGACCAGGTCCGGCTTGGTGTCTGCCAGCAAGCGGCGCACGGCGTTGCCGTCGACCAGGTCACAGTCCTTCGAGCGCGGGATGATGAGGTTGCTCTCGGGCGTGCCGCGCTCGACTAGCTTCTCGACCAAAAAGCTGCCGAGAAACCCGGCGCCGCCGGTGACGAGAACGCGCGTGTTCTTCCAGTCGATCATCGAGCTCACGCCTCTCCTCGCCCCACCCGCTCCTTGTGCTCCGCAACGGCCTTCTCTTCCTTCGCGAGCACCAAGTCAGCGTCGACCATCATCGTCACGAGCTCGTCGAACCCCACCTTCGGCTCCCAGCCAGCTTCGTCTTGGCCTTCGTGTAGTCCCCCGAGCAGCAGGTCGACCTCGGCCGGTCGCTCGTACTTGGCATCGAACTCCACGTACGCCTTGTAGTCGAGGTCCAGCGACGCAAACACCTTTTCCGCGAACTCGCGCACGCTGTGGGTCTCACCCGTCGCGAGCACGTAGTCCTCGGGTTCAGCAGCCTGCAGCATGCGCCACATGCCTTCCCACGTAGTCACCGGCAAAGCCCCAGTCGCGCTTGGCCTCGAGGTTGCCGAGGTAGAGCTTCTTCTGCAGACCCACCTTGATGCGCGTCGCGCCGCGCTGATCTTGCGCGTCACGAAGTCTCTCCCGCGCCGGGGTGAGTTGTGGATCAGCCTTGGCCGATCCCGCGTGGAAGGTCCCGCTCTCGTCTCGAATCGAAGAGCCACCCCGTGTAAGGTGCGGATCCCCGCGACCACCTCGTCGACCTGGCTTCCGCAGGGGCGCCCTTGTTGCCCACGGAATTCGAGGTGCTGAGGTTGATTTGGTAATACGTGAATTCACCCCGGTCCTCGACGCACGATCGCGCGCTGATTCAGCACGGTCCGCGCCAGCCGCCAGAGTCCGGCAGCGAGCACGGGCGTTCGTCTTGAATGACTTAAATTCGTACTTGCCGTGCCCAGCACGGAGGCCGTCGCAAGCGTTATAACCCTCTAGAAACGCGCTGGGTCTCAGGCCCGCATTCAGAACCCGGGTGGATCCGCTTGGTTCGTTCGGTGCTGTTGGCGCGAACGTACCCGGCTGCGCCGCGCAGTTCCATGGTCGACACCGGTCCACCACTAACCCGTGTCTGCCCGGGCAATGCGCAGCCCTGAGACCGCCACCCAGGCTCGAGCAGCACGCTCCAGGAATTCCGTGTCGTTCTGGTTACGCGGGCGTGACGGCCGTCGTCGGACTAGCCGTCCCAACCAACACGCCGAGCAACAGGCTTCTTCCTGGGTCAGCACCGTTGCTGCCGGGGTGGACGGCAGCTCCTCAGACAGCGATCTCCAGCGACAACCTCGCCGGCGCGGCGCTCCTCGGCGTCGGGCCGGACACCACGTGCTCCGGCGTAACGGTGAATACGGCGCCGCGGGGCCGCCGCGAACGGTGTCGCGCTCCTGCGCCAGTTCGCGGTCATCAGACGACGCGGCTCCACCCATTTCGGTCCACACCTCGAGCGGCTCGCTGGGCTCGCTCGTGTACCGCTTCCGGACTTCGGGTCTTCCCGATGGCATCTCCTCGATCGGGGCGATGTCGATCAAGCCATGTCGTCTGACGATGACCGGAGTTTCGGCAGTGACACACTCGTGGTTAAACAGGATGCCGTTGACCGCGAACATCCCGTACGCCTCGCGGTAGTTCAGCGTGATGTAGAAAGCGTAAGCCTTGGCCGCCGCGTAGGGACTCCGCGGGTGAAACGGCGTGGTCTCCTTCTGCGGCACCTCGTGCACCTTGCCGTAGAGCTCACTGGAGCTCGCCTGGTAGAACTTGGTCTTCAGGTTCAGCCGGCGGATGGCCTCGAGCAGGCGCACTGAGCCCAGACCGCTGATCTCACCGGTGTACTCCGGGATGTCGTAGCTCACTCGCACGTGACTCTGGGCGCCGAGGTTGTAGACCTCGTCGGGCTTCACTTCCTCGAGCACGTTCGCCAGGGACGTCGAGTCGTTCAGATCTCCGTAAACCAGGCGGAGCTTCGTCCTTGACGTGCGGATCCTGGTACAGATGATCGATGCGTGCGGTGTTGAAGCTGGAGGAGCGGCGCACGAGCCCCCACACGTCGTAGCCTTTTTCCAGGAGAAGCTCGGCGAGATAGGAGCCGTCTTGGCCAGTGATGCCGGTGATGATGGCTTTGGGCATGGCGGGGTGCAGACCTTACTAGGGTTTCGAGGGACTTCCAGCCTCAGGACAGCACCCGTGGGCGGCGTCCGAGGTACTCGTCGGCGGGACGGAGCTTCATCGACTGCCCGCGCCGGTTCCGCAGCGCGTCCACTACCGCGCGGGCCAGCATCAAATCCGTGATCAGCGGGAGCTCTCGGTCCACCGCGCCGCGCCGGATCAGATACCCGTCAGGTCGTCCGAGCTCGTCGTACGAGCGGGGCACGTTGATTACCAGGTCGACCAGTCCTTGATCGATGACGTCCATCGCGCTCGGGCCCTCGCCGGGGACCTTCGCGAGAGGCGTGCACTCGATGCCGACGGCGTGCAGCGCCTCCGCCGTGCCCGGCGTCGCGTAGAGCTTCAGACCAAGCTCCCCGGAAAGAGCCCGCGCTTCGTCGAGGAACGAGTACTTCTCCGTCGGCGGTCCGAGCGATAGCAACACGCCCTTCGTTGGGACGTGGAAGCCAGTCGCGAGCAACGCTTGCAACAGCGCCTCGTCCCCATCGTCGCCGAAACAACCGACCTCGCCCGTGCTCGCCATCTCGACCCCCAGGATGGGATCGGCGCCGACCAGACGCGGGAAGCTGAACTGCGGCACCTTGGCCGCGACGTAGTCGAGGTCCATGAAGTGATTCTCGACGGGGTCGCGCACGCCCAGCATGCGGCGCACCGCCTCGCGCACGAAGTCGTTGCCCGTCACCTTCGAGACGAAGGGCAAACTGCGCGAGGCTCGGAGGTTGCACTCGATCACACGAACGCGGCCGTGTTTGGCCAGAAGTTGCACGTTGAAGGGGCCCGTGATCTGCAGCGCGTCGGCGAGCTGCGCGGCGATCTTCTTCGCCTTGTGGATCACCGGGAGCGGCACGCTCTGCGGCGGCAACATCAGTGTCGCATCACCGCTGTGAACGCCGGCGTCCTCGACGTGCTCGCTGACCGCGTAGAGCACCAGCTTCCCGGCGTCCGCGACCGCGTCGACCTCGATCTCCCGCGCCCCCACTTCGAACTTCGTGACCACCACCGGATGTTCCGGCGAGACGGCCCGAGCCAGCGCCAGGATGCGCCCGAGCTCGACCGGCTCGCGCGCCACACTCATGGCAGCGCCCGAGAGCACATAGGACGGCCGCACGAGAACCGGAAAGCCTCCGAGCTTTTCCACCATGCGCTGGGCGTTCGACTTCTCCGTGACCTGCGCCCACGCAGGCTGATCGATGCCGAGGCGATCGAGTAGCGCGCTGAACTTCTTTCGATCCTCCGCCGCGTCGATGCTCTCGGCGCTGGTGCCGAGGATCTTCACTCCAGCCTTGTGCAGCCGGAGCGCGAGGGTGTTCGGGACCTGCCCGCCCATGCTGACTATTACCCCGTCAGGCCGCTCTTTCTCGTAGAGATCGAGCACACTCGTAGCTGATCTCGTCGAAGAACAGTTTGTCACACTCGTCCCAGTCCGTGCTGACCGTCTCCGGGTTGTAGTTCAGCATCAAGGTCTCGTACCCCAGCTCCGACGCCGCTCGCGCCGCACTCACGCAGCACCAGTCGAACTCGACGCTCGAGCCGATGCGGTAGGCTCCGGAGCCGAGCACCAGGACCTTCTTGCGATCGCTGGGGGTGCTCTCGTCGCGGCTCGCGTGATAGGTCGAATACAGGTAGTTCGTCTCTGCGGGGAACTCGGCGGCCAGGGTGTCGATGCGCGCCAGGCGCGGCTCGATGCCGTGGGTCTTGCGCAGCTTGCGCACGTCGTCGACGCGCTTTCCAATCAGATGCGCCAGGTCGGAGTCGGAAAATCCAAGGCGCTTGGCGGAGCGGAGGCGCGCCTCGTCGAGCCCCGCTTCCGCGATCTTGGCGCGGTGCTGCACGACCTCCGCGATCCCGTGCAAGAACCAGGGGTCGATGGCCGTGAGCTCGTGAACCCGCTCGATGGCCATGCCCTCCGCCAGCGCCTTCGCCAGCGCAAAGATCCGGAGGGAGGTGGGCGTTCGGAGAGCGTCCTCGAGGTCATCAAAACTGGCAAAGGTCGGGTCCACTCCACCGGCGCCGATGTCCAGCATGCGCACGGCCTTCTGCAGCGCCTCGGGGAACGTCCGGCCGATGGCCATCACCTCCCCCACACTCTTCATCTCGCTGCCGATGCGCGTGGAGACCCCCCGGAACTTTCCGAGATCCCAGCGCGGGAACTTCACCACCAGGTAGTCCAGGGCCGGCTCGAAGAACGCCGTGGTCTTCTTGGTGATGCCGTTGGGGATCTCGGGCAGCGTGTAGCCGAGGGCGATCTTGGCGGCGACGTAGGCCAGTGGGTAGCCGGTCGCCTTGCTGGCCAGCGCGCTCGAGCGCGACAGGCGCGCGTTGACCTCGATCACTCGATAGTCGCCAGACTCGGGGTGGAGTGCGTATTGAATGTTGCACTCGCCGACGATGCCGAGGTGCCGAATGGTGTCGATGGCGACGCTGCGAAGCAGCTGGTACTCGTGATCGTTCAACGTTTGACTCGGGGCGACGACGATGGACTCACCGGTGTGGATCCCCATTGGATCCAGGTTTTCCATGTTGCAGACGGTGATGCAGTTGTCCGCGGCGTCGCGCACGACCTCGTATTCGATCTCCTTCCAACCGCCGAGGTACTCCTCGACCAACACCTGCGGGATGCCGCCCGCGAAAGCGCGCCGGAGCGCGGCGTCGATCGCGGCGGATTCGGTCACCACGGTGCTGCCCTTGCCACCGAGCGCGAACGCCCCGCGGAGCATCACGGGCAGGCCGATTTCGGTGATGGCGCTGCGGGCTTGGTCCGCCGTGCTGCACGCCACGCTGCGCGCCGTCTTGACGGAAATCTCCGCGAGGCGACGCTTGAACAGCTCGCGGTCTTCGGTGTCACGGATCGACGCAACCGGTGTTCCCAGCACCCGCACGCCCAGCCGTTCGAGGGCGCCGTTCCGTTCGAGCTCGAGGCCTGCGTTGAGCGCGGTCTGGCCGCCGAAGCTGAGCAAGATGGCTTCGCACTTCTCTTGCTCGAGCACGCGCTCGACATTTTCTGGCGTGACCGCGACCAGGTAGACACGGTCGGCGAGCCCCTCGCTCGTCTGGATGGTCGCGATGTTGGGGTTCACCAGCACCGTGAACACGTTCTCCTCACGCAGTGCTTTGATGGCTTGTGACCCCGAGTAGTCGAACTCGCCCGCCTGCCCGATCTGGAGCGCACCGGAGCCGAGCACGAGCACTCGACGTACTCGTTCACCTGGACGGGGCGGTGTCATCGAACGCTCCGCTGGCTGGACGCCAGGCGTAAGAACTCGTCGAAGAGAAAGCCGGTGTCCTTTGGGCCGGGGGCGGCCTCGGGATGGAACTGCACGCTGAAATGCGGCTTGAATCGGGCGCGAATGCCCTCGTTCGTGCCGTCGTTGAGGTTGACGAACCAGGGTTCGAAGTCCCGCGGCAGCGACTTGTCGCTCACCGCGTAACCGTGATTCTGACTGGTCACGAAACAGCGACGCGAACCGAGATCTTGGACGGATTGGTTCACGCCGCGATGACCGTACGGCAGCTTGTACGTGTCCCCGCCCGCTGCGAGCGCGAGGATCTGATTGCCCAGACACACTCCGAAGATCGGGAGGTTGCCGCGCGCGAGCAGAGCGCGCACCTGTTCGATGAGGGAGCCGAGGTGTTTGGGATCTCCGGGGCCGTTGCCGAGCAGAACGCCATCGGCGCGTTGGGCAAGCTTCGCGAGGTCGGCGTGCCACGGCGCCCGCGTGACGCTCGCGCCGTGCTCGAGCAGCGAGCGCACGATGTTGTCCTTGGCGCCTACGTCGATGAGGAGAACCTCTGGCCCGTCTGCGGGGCCGGCGTAGCGGATCGGCTCCTTGGGCGCGACCAGGCGGAAGAGATCGGCCTGCATGTCGATGGCATGGGCGTGGTCTTGGGTCGCGCCATTCGGCAGCAGCCAACCTTTGAGCGTGCCGTGCTCGCGCAGCTTCTGGGTCAGCGCGCGCGTATCGATGCCGGTGATGCCGGGCACGTCCTCGTCGACCAACCACTGGCCCAAGGAGCGCGCGGCGGTGGCGTGGCTCGGCGTCGAGACGTAGCTCTGCACGACGAGGCCTTGGACCTGGATGTGCGACGACTCGAACGGGCGTTCGAGGGAGTCGGCAGCGCGGGGCGCGGGGACGCCGTAGTTGCCCTGAAGCGGGTACGTGAGCAGCAAGATCTGCCCGCGGAAGCTCGGATCGGTGAGCGTCTCGACGTAGCCAGTCATCGCGGTGGAGAACACGACCTCGCCAGCGACGGCGCGGTCCGCGCCAAAGGACGAGCCCTCGAGCTCGGTTCCGTCTTCGAGCAGCAGCTTCATTTCGCGGGCAGAGGGCTATCCGAATCCGGGCAGAACCGCCAGGTCTACTGATGCCCCGGCACGCGCTGACGTTCGACCCGCTTCGCGATCCTGCGCCCGACCACCCGGGAATTCCCTCCCGCGATCGCGTTGGCGAGCCTCCAGCTGCTCCCCTGCGGTCAGCGCCTCGCGCCAGACCAGCGCCGGATCACGTCGCCCGGCGTGTCGCTGGTGAGCGCGCTACCGAACACGATCGCGGCCTGGAGTCCGTCGACTCCGCGACAGGCCGCCGCGACAATGTCGCTCAAACCTTCCACGAGCGCAGCATCCTTTCCCGGGGAGCCGCCAGGTTTACCGATTGCCCCGCGGTCCACCGCGTTCGAATGTGCCACGAGGTTGACCTCCCTCAACGGCCAGCTCGAATCCACCTGCTATCCTCCCCCCGATGCGCCCCCGCAATCTCGCCCCCCGCCCCCCTCGCGCTCCTTGGCCTGGCCCCCCTTCTCGCCGTCGCCTGCGGCTCGGATGGCGGCGGCGGCGGTGGAGGCAAGAAACCCGAGGCTTGCCCGAAGGAAGGCGAAGGTTTCACCGCCGGCGACCCGACCGGTCACGCCGATCCCTTCGGGGCCAAGGCCGCTTCACAAGCACGCGCCGGCCGCATCACCAGCGAGGCGCAGGTCGTTCAGCCGGCTCACGGGCGCCAGCGGGTTCGTGTGGGGGACTTCGTGCTCGCGAACGAGCGCATCTCCGCTTACGTCGAGGACAAGGGACTGTCGGACGGGTACGCGCGCTTCGGCGGCGAGCTGCTGGCCATCGACCGCGTGGGCGACGACGGGCGGCCAGTCGGCAACTCGTATTACGTCGAGACGCTGATGGCGCTCAGCACGTCCATGGTCGACCCGGACAGCGTGAGTGTCATCAACGACGGCTCGGATGGCAAAGCCGCCATCGTGCGCGTCGCGGGGCAGCTGAAGCCCATCCCGTTCCTGGACGGCTCGCTGGGCGCGCTCTTCCCTCGTCGCTACGACCAGATGGCCGCCTACGAGTACGTGCTCGAGCCGGGCAGCGACAAGCTCTTGATCCGCATCGGCATGAAGAACCCGACCGAAGAGCCCATCGCCACCTCCACCGAGAAGTTCTCCGACGAGATGCACGGGTTCTTCCAGAGCAACCTGAATCAGTTCGTCACCGCGGAGCGAGGCTTCGAGTCCGGCGGCGGCAAGGTCGCGTTCGCAGGGTTCGTCACGGACTTCTCGTCCTTTGCGTGGCGCGTGCCGGGCAGCACGAAGCTGGAGATCGGCGCCGACATCAAGGGCTTCGTTTACTCGCTGGGCCCCGGTTTCGTCGCGGAAGCCTGCAAGTCTACCTGGCACGACTACGCCGAGGTCATCCCCGGCGGACCGGATCTGGACGGGGCGCGCGAAGCCGTGCGCGTCGCCGATGGCCTGCCGAGTCGCAGCCTGACGGGCGTCGTCAAAGATGGCGACGGCTCTCCGGTCGAGGGGGCTTACGTGCACGCGCTCGACGACGCGGGCGCGTACGTGAGCCGCACCCGCAGCGACGCGAGCGGCAAATACACGCTGCACACCGATCCGGGGCTGGCGGTGAAGCTCGTCGCGCAGAAGACGGGGTATGCGCTGACCAAAGAGGTCAGCGTCGCGGGGGATGCGAGCAGTCAAGATCTGACGTTGGCGCCGCATGGCACCATCCACGTCACCGCCAAGGACAAGACCAGCGGCAAGGCGCTGCCGGTGCGGGTGCAGATCATCCCCAAGGTGGCCGTGGCCGGTGCGCCGCCCGCGTTCGGCGTCGAAGGGGAAGCGAACGGGCGCTTGCTCGTGGAACGCGCCATCAGCGGCGAAGCGACCCTGCGGGTGCCGCCCGGTGAACATCGCGTCGTCGTCACGCGCGGCTGGGAGTGGGAGCTCCTGGATACGACCGTCAACGTGGCGGCGGGGCAGACCGCCGAGGTGGTGGCCGATCTCGAGCACAGCGTGGACTCGACCGGCTGGATGTGCGCCGACTTCCACATCCACTCGTGGTTCAGCGCGGACTCGAACGATCCCGTGAACGACAAGGTCATGAGCGCCGTCACGGATGGCCTGGAAATTCCCGTCTCGAGCGAGCACGAGTGGGTGATCGACTTTCAACCCATCGTGGAGAAACTGGGGCTGAAAGACTGGGCCTTCGGCATGCCGAGCGAGGAGCTCACCACCTTCACCTGGGGCCACTTCGGCGTGGTGCCGCTGTTTCCCAAACCCGACGAGGTGAACAACGGCGCCATCGAGTGGACCGGTAAGAAGCCCCCGGAGATGTTCGCGGACGTGCAGGGCCGACCCGAGAACCCGGTGCTGATCGTCAATCACCCGAGTCAGGGGGCCTTCACGTCCTACTTCGATCAGGCCGCCTTCGACGACGTGACCGCCGTCGGAAAACAGAAGGAGATCTGGAGCACCGACTTCGACGCGGTGGAGGTCTGGAGCGGGGACAGCTTCGAAGAGAGCCGCTCGTCGTCGGTGCGGGACTGGTTCGGTTTGCTGAACGCCGGCCACACCATGTGGGGCGTCGGGTCGAGCGACACGCATCACATTCGCACGAAGGCTCCCGGGTACCCGCGCACGTGTTTGTACTTCGGGCACGACGATCCGACGAAGCTCAGCGCGAACGCGGTGCGGGACGTGCTGGCGAAGGGTGTGGCCACGGTGAGTGGCGGGCTGTTCATGACCGTCGAGGGCCCCGGCGGCGTGAAGCCTGGCTCGACGGTGGCCGGCATCCCCGCGACCGCGGACTTCACGGTGACGGTCCAGACGGCGAGCTTCGTCGATGCGACCGAGCTCGAGATCTTCGTCAACGGCGTGACGCAGAAGACCGAGCCCTTGGCTCCGCTCGGAGCGGGACCTGGGAAGAAGTTCGTGAACCCCGTGACCGTGACGCTCGACCCGAGCAAGAAGCGCAACTACGTGGTCTTTCACGCGAAGGGCGAGAAGGACATGGACCCGCTGTCGGGGAAGATGCCGTTTGCGGCTTCGAATCCGGTGTTCTTCGAGTAGGGCGCTCGCGGATTTCTGGACGACGTCGCGGCGCGACTCGGAGACTGAGCTCGGCGCTCGCCGGGTTTTCCGGCAAAACCGCGCGCGTTTGAATCCCCGGCAGCCCCCTGGAAACCAACCCCCAAACGCGCGTACTCTCCGCGCCGCCACGCCTACTCTCCTCGAAAAGATCGCAGACCGGAGCGTCCACGTCGTTGTCGTGGGCATCGGGTACGTTGGACTTCCGCTGGTCGCCGAGTTCGCTCGCGCGGGCTTCCGGGTCACGGGGCTCGACTACGACCCGGAGAAGGTCCGGCTCTTGAACGCGGGCGAGTCCTACATCCAGGACGTGCCGACGGCGGATCTCGCGCCCCACGTGGCGACGCGCAAGCTGTCGGCGACCGTCGATCCGAAGGTGCTGGCGGAGGCCGACGCGGTCGTGGTGTGCGTGCCGACGCCCCTCAACAAGACCAAAGATCCGGACATGCGCTTCATCGTCGCGGCCGCCGACGAGATCGTGAAGCACCAGCACCCGGACATGCTGATCGTGCTCGAGAGCACGACGTACCCGGGCACCACCACCGAAGTGCTCGTGCCGAAGCTGACCGAGAACGGCTTCGTGCTCGGCGAGAACGTGTTCGTTGCGTTCTCACCGGAGCGCGTCGACCCCGGCAACCAAATCTACAAGACCAAGAACACCCCCAAGGTCATCGGCGGGGAGACGCCGGGCTGCCTGAAGGCCGTGACGGCGCTGTACGGGCAGATCATCGACACCCTGGTGCCGGTCTCGAGCACCAAAGCGGCCGAGATGGTGAAGCTGCTCGAGAACACCTTCCGCGCGGTCAACATCGGGTTGGTGAACGAGGTCGCCATGATGAGCCGGCGCCTCGGGCTCGATCCCTTCGAGGTGATCCGCGCCGCGGCGAGCAAGCCCTTCGGGTTCATGCCGTTCTACCCGGGACCGGGGCTCGGCGGGCACTGCATCCCCATCGATCCGCTGTACCTGTCGTGGAAGCTGCGCTCGCTGAAATACCAGGCGCGCTTCATCGAGCTGGCGGACACCATCAACAGCGCCATGCCGTCGTACGTGGTCGAGCGGGTGACCGAGGCGCTGAACGCCCACTCGAAGCCGGTGAAGGGCTCGAAGATCCTGGTCTACGGCGTGGCGTACAAACGCGACATCGAAGACATGCGGGAGAGCCCTGCGTTCACGGTGATCCACGATCTGGCGGCTCGCGGCGCCGACATTGCGTACATGGATCCACATGTGGCGACCTTCGAGGAGGAGGGGCTGCAGCTGACGGGGGTGGATCCCGCGGGGAGCTTCGCGCCCTGGGACTGCGTCGTGATCATCACCGACCACACGGCGCTCGATCGCAAGCGGCTGTTCGCGGAGGCGAAGCTGATCGTGGACACGCGGGATGCGCTCTTCGGCGTCGCGGGGGATCGGTCGAAGGTGTATGGGCTGTGAGCGGCCGGAGCGGCGCGCGGCGATGACTTGACTTCTTAAAGTCACGGTTTAAAATTCCGACCCATGAAACCCCGGGCTCGCCTGGCGGGGGAGTCACTTCGCCGACTGCTTCGGACCGCACCTGCCGTGCTCGTCCATGTCGGCGGCGCGCGCCCGATCTGAATGGCTGGACGACTACCTGACGGCCGTGCTGGAACGCGACTTGCCCGGCCTGGGCATCGGCCTGCCACCGACTCGCCTTCGCACTTTGGTCGAGATGCTCGTTCACGTGCACGGGAACCTGTTGAACGCCTCGGATCTGGCCCGTTCGCTGGGAGTCTCGGTGCCGACCGTCAGCCGCGATCTGGATGTTCTCGAAGGCTTGTTTGTCACGCGCCGCCTGCAGCCCTTCCACACGAACATCCAGAAGCGCCTCACGAAGTCACCAAAGATTTATCTCCGAGACTACGCCAGTGCATGGCGGATCTCGGCGTCAAACGCGGCTACGTGGTGGTGGGCGAGGGCCTGCACACCCGCATCGGAAGCGATGTCGAGATCATTCCGTGGCAGGATGTCGTCCTGCGCCGCTTCGATTTCGGATTGGGTACAAGACGCGCCGCCCGAACCCGAGGCGTCGAATGAACACCCCCGACAACACCCTCGCCCTCGCCCTCGCCCTCGCCCTCGCTCTCACCGCCTGCGACCGCGGCCGAAGCGGCGGGCACGATCGCACCGAGCCCGCGCCCCCCGCACCCTTCCCGAGCGCGAGCCCCCCGCCCTCCCCTGCACCAACGCCCTTTCCCAAGCCGGGTGGCGCTGCGGCGCCGCGCGCGCCGAGTGACCTGAACGTCGTCTTGCTCACCGTTGACGCGCTGCGCGCTGACATGCCGTGGCTCGGCTACCCGCGGGCGATTGCACCGAAGCTGACGCGGCTCGCGGAGCAGAGCGTCGTGTACACGCACGCCTATGCGCTCTCGAGCTACACGTCGATGAGCC
This sequence comes from Myxococcales bacterium, assembly GCA_016706225.1. Taxonomy (NCBI): domain Bacteria; kingdom Pseudomonadati; phylum Myxococcota; class Myxococcia; order Myxococcales; species Myxococcales bacterium. The sequence goes on along the minus strand of JADJKB010000025.1, from coordinate 863,127 downwards.
TCGGCGGCCTGATGGCGGCGCGCTACCCGTCGGAGCTGAACCGCAACGGGCTCGCGACCAGCGGCTTCGGCGCGGAGAACGAGATGCTGGCGGAGGTGCTGAAGGCGGCGGGCGTGAGCACGCTGGCGGTGCACGGGCACGTCTACTTCCAGGGCGACACCGGGATCCAGCAGGGGTTCGACTCGTGGCAGGTCGTGCCGAAGATCACGACTCGGCCGGCGCGCGAAGGGCACGTCGTTGATGGGGAGATCGCCGACCTGTTGATCGAAGGGCTGAAAAAGCAGAGTGGGAAGCGCTTTTTTGCGTGGGCGCACTTCATGGACCCGCATTTCTCCTACGCGCGGCACGAGGGGTTTCCTCGCTTCAGTGGCTCGGCGTACGAGGACGCAGGTGCGGTCGTTCCGCCGGGGTGCCGCTGTCGGAGACGGGGCAGGCGCTGCGCAATCAATACGACGGGGAGGTCGTGTTCACCGATGCGCAGCTCGGTCGGGTGCTCGACTTCATCGACCAGCAGCCGTGGGCAGGCAAGACCGCGGTGATCGTCAGCGCGGATCACGGTGAGGCGTTCGGGGAGCACAAGAGCACGTTCGAGCACGGGTACACGCTCTGGGACGTGCTGACGCGGGTGCCGCTGTTGATCCGGGTGCCGGGGGTGTCGGCGGCGAAGATCGAGACGCGGCGGAGCCATCTGGATCTGGCGCGCACGGTTTGCGAGCTGATGGGTGTAGCGGCGCCAGCGGGTTTTCGCGGGGTGAGCTTGGTGTCGGAGCTCGCGGGGGCACGCCCACCTGTGCGCGACATCGTGATCGACATGCCGTACACCGATCAGGCCCCGCGGCGGCGCGCGCTGATCCACGACGGCAAGAAGATCGTGGTGACCGAGAACGAGCTACTGCCCCAGGTGTTCGATCTGGACGCCGATCCGGCGGAGCAGAACGATCTCGGGAAGAATCCAGCCGAAGCGCTGCGCGCGCGCTGGGACGAGGTCAACCGAGAGCTGCCGGACTATCCGGCGCCGCGGCGGGGGAAGCGGGGGTACTGAGGGCGGGGGGCGGCGGGGGGTGAGGGGCGGCGGAGGCGTGCCTGATGCCGCCGGCGGACTAGCGGCCCAGCTCTGCGGCCAAGCGCGCGAGAACGGCTTCGAACGCGCCGAGATCCGCCACCACCTGAGGGCCCGCGTCGACGGCGCATTGCCGAAGGGTCGCAAGCTGTTCGCGATCCCATTCGGCCGCGTAGGCGTGGCGAAAGAAGTGTCGGAACGCCAGCAACTTCCGCAGCGCCGCGACGGATTGGCCAGACAGCACGGCAGGCCTCACGGAAGGGATGTCCAGGGTCATCGCGTGAAGCAGGGCCGAGTGCCAGTCGGGCCCCTCCGGCAGGCCTCGTTCGATGACACGTGCGATCCGGGCAAGCGCCGCTTCAACTGCGCCGTACGCGTGGTGGAGCGCGACGGCGAGCTGCGCGACCTCTGCGGGCGAAGCGGTTGCTGCGTTCAGGACTCGAAGCTCCTCCACCCGCCCCTCGAACGCTTGGCGATCGCTGCCGAGCTCAGCCCGCAAGCGGAGGATCTCCTCCGGGGTCACAGCTCGATCCCGGTCTGCAGCACCCGGTCGCGCAGCGTGGGCGGCGCTGTTTCGAGACACACGAGGTCGACGCGCGTTCCGAACAACTCCGTGAGCTCAGCGAGCACATCGAAGTAGCGCGCCGGCGGCAGCCCTTCGACCGCGAGATCGACGTCGCTGTCGAGGCGAGACCGATTTTCCGCGAGGGAGCCAAACAACCATGCGCGACGCGCCCCATGAGCGCGCAGGCACGCCGCGGCTTCCGACACCCGCGCGTGAAGAGCTCGGGCCCGGGCGTCCACCTGCACGCGCTCGCGGACGGTGCGTTCGCGGATCGCCAGAGCCATGTCGCTGATCGAAACCGGCACTTCTTGAGCGTATCTGTTGGCACGCGCGCGGGCCAGCAGCGCTGCTCGTCCTGATGGCCACCGCCGCGAGAGGCTGAGGCGCCATGGCAGCTCGCACGTGCCACTTCCGGCCAGTGACCCTCGGCGTATGTTCAGGACCAGTCGTCGGGGGCGGCGTGGCGCGAAGTCGGGATTTCCGAGCCGTGGCCCGGGCGCGCGCCGGCGGGTGGCGATCGCCGGCGGTGGCGATCGCTGGGCGGGTGGCGATCGCCGGCGGTGGCCGGGGGATCGCCACCCCTGGGGGAGTCCGCGGGGGCGAATTTCAAGGCAATCGAGTGGGAGCGAGCCTGGCACGGCGCTGGCTAACGCGCAGGTCATGTCGAGGATACTGCTGGTTTCGTTTTTCACTTCGCTGGCTGTCGCCGTCGCTGTGCTCGGTCGTCTGTCCTTCGGGGCGCCGGCTCGTGCGCCCGAGCGTTGGCGCGATGCCGAGGGACGACGGCCCGAGCCTTCCAGCGAAGCGAAGAACGGGTTGGGTGCCCAGATCGAGGTTGGTGCACCGAACATCGAGATGGCGGAGATCCGCATCGTGGAACGCGGCGTGGGAGGCCAGGTGAAGAGGGGGCTGAATGCAGAGCGGGGTCCGCATTTGCCTCCGCGCCTGCGTTCGCGTTCGCGTCCGCGCCCGCCCACGCTCGCGCTCGTGCCTTGCTCCGAGCCGGAGGAGCTCGGACCTGTGAACAGTACTCGCGCGGGCGAGCGTGCCCGAACCCGATACGTGCGCCGACTCTGTACTGTCGATGCGGGCGGTGCTGGTCATGGCCGAGTCAAGCCTCGAGCCGAGCGGGTGGGCGATGGCTTCAGGTGATGCGCAGCGGGTGTGGTTCCCCGAGTTGCTGAAGGCGCTCACCGCCGCGTGGTCGCCCGCGATGTCCTGGGAGGAGCTCGCGGATTTGCTCGAACGCTTGAACGAGCAACGGAAGGCGATCCGGAATGCGCGGGGGATCGTGTCGCCGATGCAGGTGTGTCGGGGTTGTGGCGCGGCGTCGCGCGCGGACGTCCCGGGGATCTCCATCAGATCTGCGCTGTTCGCCCTGAAAAATGCCGGCGCTCTCGGCGAGTCCGAGCTCGAACAGCGCGATGCGAGTTGGAAGAGGCACCAGCGCGCGCGGGGGCTCGATGCGTACGGCCGAGCGCGGCGCCGCACTTCGACCTGTAACGTCCACACAGTTTCAGACGAGCCATGACTCCGGTCACCTCGCTCAGCAACGACGAACTGCTCGCGCGCGCGCCTCTTGCCCGGTTCGCCGAGCGAAACGGCACGGCTGAAGTCATCGCCTACCTGGCGGAGATCGATCGGCGCAGGCTGTATTTGCGAGATGCGTGCTCCTCGCTGCACACCTTCTGCGTCGAGCGCCTCGGCTACTCCGAAGAGGAGGCGGCCAAGCGCATCAAGGTCGCGCGCCTGTGCCGACGTCTCCCTCGCGTCGTTGGAGAGCTGGAGGGCGGGGCGATCCACCTGACGGGCCTCTACCTGCTCGCGCCGCACTTGACCCACGGCAACGCGGACGCCCTGCTGGGTGAAGCGCGCGGCAAGACCCGACGCGAGATCGAGGCACTCCTCGCGCGCTGGTTTCCCCGCTCCGACGTCCTCCCGACCATCACGCCGCTCGATGGTTCCGGAAGCTGGCGTCATCCCGCTGGTGTTCCTGGGAATGGTGGCGCGGCATGCGCTGGTCCTGGGAACGGCAGCGCTATTCCTGGGAATGGTGGCGCGGCCTGCGCGGGGCCGGGGAACGGCGGCGCTGTTCCTGGGAATGCTGGCGCGGCGTGCGCGGGGCCGGGGAACGGTGGCGCTATTCCTGGGAATAGCGGGGCGGACTGCGCGGGGCCGGGGAACGGTGGCGCTATTCCTGGGAATAGCGGGGCGGCGTGCACTGGTCCTGGGAACGGCAGCGCTATTCCTGGGAATGGTGGCGCGGCGTGCGCGGGGCCGGGGAACGGTGGCGCTATTCCTGGGAATAGCGGGGCGGCGTGCACTGGTCCTGGGAACGGCGCTGCTATTCCTGGGAATAGCGCGCGGCCGACGACGGCGACGCAATTCCGCCTCGAGCCACTCTCGGCTTCGAGCTACCGAGTCGAGTTCACCGCCAGCGCTGAGCTGTACGGCAAGCTCCAGCGCGCGCGAAATCTGCTGAGTCACAGCATCCCGAATGGAGATCTCGCGACGCTGTTCGAGCGAGCGCTCGACGAACTGCTGGCGGCGGAGACAAAACGTCGCTTCGGGTCCGGCAAGCCGCGCAAGCCGCGCAAGGCGCGAGCGCCCGCGCCGGGGTCACGGCACGTCCCCGTGGAGGTCGCGCGCATCGTTTGGGAACGCGATGGGGGCCAGTGCGCCTTCGTGGACGAACGGGGGCGGCGCTGCAGCGAGCAGCGCTTCGTCACCCTCGAGCACAAACACCCGTTCGCGCGTGGAGGGCCGACGACGGCCGAAAACCTCTGCCTGCTCTGCTCCGCGCACAACGCCGAGGCAGCCCGAGAGGTGTATGGCGAGGCCTTCCTGGAGCAGAAGCGCGCAGACAAGCGCGCGGCTCGCGATCAAGCGAAGCACGCGGACGCTGCCGCGGGCATCGCGGAGCCGAAGCCAGCAGACAAGCGCGCGGCTCGCGATCAAGCGAAGCACGCGGAGCCTGCCGTGCGCAGCGCAGAGCAGAAGCGGGCAGACGGGCGCTCGGCTCGCGATCACGCGACGCACGCGGACGCTGCCGCGGGCATTGCGCAGCAGAAGCTGGCAGTCGCGGCGTTGCATGACAAGGTCCAGGGGGCGCTCGTGTGGCTGGGGTTCGAGCCGAAGCGTGCGCGGGCCGCGCTGAATGCGCTGCGGAAACGCGGGGTCGAACCGGAGGTCGATGTGCTGCTCCGGGAAGCGGTGGTTGCGCTGACAGCGTGAGCTTGCTCACCCCCTCCCGACCGCAATCGGGCTACGATGCCGGGCGTGAAGGGCATCCTCCTCGCAGGTGGCGCAGGGAGCCGGCTGTATCCGTTGACTCAGGTCGCGTGCAAACAGCTCCAGCCCATCTACGACAAGCCGATGGTCTTTTACCCGCTGACCACGCTGATCGACAACGGGGTGCGGGAGGTCTGTTTGATCTCGACGCCGACCGAGCTGCCGCGGTTTCGCCAGCTGTTCGGCGACGGGGCGCGGTTGGGGCTCGAGCTCGTCTATCGCGAGCAGGCAAAACCCCGTGGCATCGCCGAGGCGCTGTTGATTGCGGAGGACTTCGTCGGCGATGACTCCGCCGCGCTCATCCTGGGGGACAACGTGTTTTATGCCGAGGACACCTTCGCGCGGGCGTTTGCGGCGCACTCGAGCGGCGCGACGATCTTTGGGTATCGCGTGCGCGATCCGGAACGGTATGGAGTGGTCGAGCTCGATGGTGCGAATCGGGTCGTCGGGATCGAGGAGAAACCCGCGAGGCCGAAGAGTAACTATGCGGTGCCAGGGCTGTATCTGTTCGACGCGCGGGCGGCGGGCTTCGCTCGCGGGCTGACGCCGAGCCCTCGGGGGGAGCTCGAGATCACCGATCTGATCCGCAAGTACCTGGAACAGGGCGCGCTCTCGTTTCAGCCGCTCGCGCGCGGGACGGCGTGGCTCGATGCGGGCACCAGCTCGAGCCTGCATGATGCGTCGGCGTTCGTGCAGACCCTCGAAAAACGCCAGGGCATCAAGCTGGGCTGCCCGGAGGAGGCGGCGTTTCGGCGCGCGTTCATCGACCGGGCGGGGCTCGCGCGCCTGGTCGACGCGATGCCGGCCTGTGAGTACCGCGAGTATCTGTCGGCCGTGCTCGAACAGGCCGCGGTCGAGAAGGCGCAATGAACGACGGACCCGTCATCGTGCTCGGAGGGAGCGGATGGGCGGGCGGCGGGTTCGTGCGTGCGCTGAGCGCTCGCGGCGTCGAGCATGTCGTGCTGTCGCGGCAGGAGCACCACTACGACCGGTTCGGCCCCCTGAGCGAGCTGCTTCGCCGCGTGCGTCCGCGGTTTTTGATCAACGCGGCCGGGTTCACCGGCAAGCCCAACGTTGATGCCTGCGAAGATGCGCGGGGCGACACGCTGCGAGGCAACGTGAGCTTGCCGCTGACGGTCGCTCACGCCTGCGAGGTCACCGGCACGCCCTGGGGGCATGTGAGCTCGGGCTGCATCTATTCCGGGGCCAAGCTGCGAGCGGGCGAACGCTCGGTGGTGTGCAAGGATTTGCTGTCGGCCGAGGCGACGGAGTTGATGGCGCGCGGAGCCGAGGTCGTCGGTTTTTCCGAGGAAGACCCACCGAACTTCAGCTTCGACGCGCCGCCGTGCAGCTTCTACAGCGGGAGCAAGGCGCTGGCGGAGGCGAACCTCGCCGGGGCGCCGTCGCTGTACGTGTGGCGCATGCGCCTGCCGTTCGACGAGCACGCGGGGCCCCGCAATTTGCTGAGCAAGCTGCTCGCGTATCCGAAGCTGTACCAGAACCTGAACTCCCTCTCGCACCTCGGGCAGTTCGTGGAGGCGTGCCTCGATTTGTGGCAGGCCGGCGCCCCCTTCGGCACCTACAACCTGACCAATCCCGGCTTCGTTTCGACGCGCGAGCTCGCGGCGCTCTTGAAGGAGCACCTCGCGCCCGCGCGGGAGTTTGCGTTCTGGGAGAACGACGCGGCGTTTTATGCCGGCGGCGCCCGTGCGCTGCGCTCGAACTGTGTGCTCGATTCGAGCAAGGCGATCGCCGCCGGAGCCAAGCTTCCGCCGGTGCGCGATGCGTTGCTCGGGGCGCTCTCGCTCTGGGACGGGGCGCGATGAGGGTGCTGGTCACGGGCGGTGACGGGGCCATGGGGTCCATCCTCGCGCTCTCGCTCTGGGACGGGGCGCGATGAGGGTGCTGGTCACGGGCGGTGACGGGGCCATGGGGTCCATCCTCGCGCGCTCGTTCTGGGACGGGGCGCGATGAGGGTGCTGGTCACGGGCGGTGCGGGGTTCATCGGGTCGAATCTCGTCCGGTACTTGTTGGCGCAACCGCAGCTCGAACGGCTCGTGAATCTCGACTGCCTCACTTATGCCGGGAACTTGCAGAACCTCGCGGGGGTTGATGGCGATGCGCGCTACGTCTTCGAACAGGTCGATCTGCGGGACGCCGACCGCGTGCTCGACACCATGCGGCGCCACGCCATCACGCGGGTGATGCACCTGGCGGCGGAGTCTCACGTCGACCGCTCCATCGCGGCTCCGGGCGCCTTCATGCACACCAACGTGATCGGGACGTTCAACCTGCTGGAGGCGGCGCGCGCGTGCTGGCCGAGCGGCGGAGGCGAGCGGCTGCTGCATGTCTCGACGGACGAGGTCTACGGGAGCTTGGGTAGAGAGGGGCTGTTCAGCGAAAGCACGCCGTACTCACCGCGTTCGCCCTACTCCGCGAGCAAGGCCGGGGCGGACATGTTGGTGCGCGCGTATCACCACACCTACGGGCTGCCGGTGCTGGTCACGAATTGTTCGAACAACTACGGACCGTATCAGCATGCCGAGAAGCTCATCCCAACGGTGATCGGCGCCGCGATTCGCGAAGAGCCGATCCCGGTGTACGGCGACGGCATGAACGTTCGGGATTGGCTGCACGTCGAGGATCATTGCCGTGCGCTGTGGACGGTGCTCGAGCGCGGGCGCGTCGGCGAGACCTACAACGTCGGTGCGAACAACGAGTGGGCGAACCTGCGGCTGGTGGAGCGGATCGCGGACGCGGTCGACGAGGTGATGGGACGGCGCCCGGGACGAAGCCGCGAGCTGATAAACTTCGTACCGGACCGCGCAGGGCACGATCGGCGCTACGCCATCGATGCGAGCAAGCTCCGGGAGGAGCTCGGCTGGCGGCCGGAACACGAGCTGGAGGCCGGGCTCCGCGACACGGTGCGCTGGTACGTGGAGCGCGCGCGGGCCACGGCGACCGGGTGACCCAGCTGACCCCGGGGTGCGCGCGGCCGCCACGCAATGGGCGCAGTCCCAGGACATCCTTGATGCTCCCGGTCCCAGGACATCCTTGACGCTCCCGGTCCCAGGACCTCCTTGATGCTCCCGGTCCCAGGACGTCCTTGACGCTCCCGGTCCCAGGACGTCCTTGATGCTCCCAGTCCCAGGACCTCCTTGATGCTCCCGGTCCCAGGACGTCCTTGGCGCTCCCGGTCCCAGGACGGTCTTGGCGCTCCCGGTCCCAGGACCTCCTTGATGCTCCCGGTCCCAGGACGTCCTTGACGCTCCTGGTCCCAGGACATCCTTGATGCTCCCGGTCTCAGGATGTCCTTGACGCTCTCAGCGTCGGGGCATGCCCTGGCAGGAGTGGAAAGTGTCAGCGATGTGTTGTCCTGCGCCCCTGCCCCTCGCCCCCCCGCCCCCGCCCCCGCCCCCCCCCCCCCCCCCCCGCCCCCGCCCTCGCCCCACCCCCGCCCTCGCCCTCGCCCCCGCCCCCCCTCGCCCCCGCCCCCGCCCCCGCCCGCGCCCCCGCCCTCGCCCCCGCCCTCGCTCCCGCCCGCACGCCCGCGCGAACCCCAAACGCAGAAAAGCGCGCCGAGCTCTCGCCCGACGCGCTCGTCTGTCCGATTGCCCGCGCGCGGGCCGGACGCGTTGGCCTAGTTGCCGGCCATCTTTGCGACCTCGGCTGCGAAGTCTTCGCCTTGCGGCTTGTCGATGCCTTCGCCGAGCTGGAAGCGCGCGAACTGTTTCACCGACACGTCGCCGTCGAGCGCCTTGGCAAGCTCGGCGCGGAGCTGATCGATGGTCTTGCCAGACTCGATCACACTCTCTTGCTCGAGCAGGCAGACCTCCTTCATCCACTTGTTCAGCTTGCCCTCGATGATCTTGGGGCGCGCCGCGTCGGGCTTGCCCTCTTCGATCAGCTGCGCGTCGTAGATGGCGCGCTGTTTGTCGCTCTCGGCCGTGGGCACGTCCGCCTTGGCAAGCCACTGGGGACTCATCGCAGCAGCCTGCATCGCGAGGTCGTCGATGAACTTGACGAACTCGGGCTTCGCCGCCGCGCCGGCCGCAGTGGCCTGCACCGCGACCAAGACGCCGACCTTGCCGCCCATGTGCACGTAGGCGTGCACCTTGCCGCCGTCGACCGCGATCCGCTCCCAGCGCCGCACGATGATGTTCTCACCGAGCTTGCCCACGAGCGCCTGACGGTTCTCTTCGACGGTGCCACCACCGGGGAAGGGCTCCGCGCTGAGATCCGCGCCGGCCTTCGCCTTGCTGGCCACGTCGACGATCTTCTGCACGAACGCCTTGAAGTCGTCGTTGCGCGCCGCAAAATCCGTCTGGATGTTCACCTCGACGAGGACGCCGGCGAGACCGTCGGCCGCGACCCAGGCCGCAACCTCGCCCTCCGTCGCAACCGCGCCGGCGCGCTTGGCACTCTTTGCGAGACCCTTCTTCAGGATGATCTCGACGGCCTTTTCCATGTCACCGGACGACTCCATGAGCGCGCTCCGGCAGTCGTTCAGACCCGCCGCGGTGCGCTCCCGAAGCTCCTTGACCTGCTGCATGCTGATCTGGCTCATCGTTGCCTTCTCCTTGAAACTCAGCTCTCGCCCGTACGCCGCTGGTACATGACCTCGGCGCCCACGGGACCCTGGGACGCACCGCCACCCTCGCGCTCGCGCGACGGGGCGTGCTCGCGACGACGTGCCGCGCCGTAAATGCAGGCGTCGGCCACCGCCGCCGTCACCAACCGCACCGAGCGGATGGCGTCGTCGTTGCCCGGGATCAGGTAGTCCACCCGATCCGGATCACAGTTCGTGTCCGTGATGGCCACGATCGGCACGTGCAGCCGGCGCGCCTCGGCGACGGCGATCAGCTCCTGCGCCGGATCGACCACGAACACGGCGCTCGGCACCGAGCCCATGCCCTTGAGGCCACCGATGTACTTCTCGAGACGCAGCCGCTCTTTCTCGAGCTTGACGGTCTCCTTCTTCGGCAACTGCAGGTAGGTGCCGTCCTCTTTCATGCGCTCCAGCGTGCGCAGGCGCTCGAGGCCGCCCTTGATGGTGCGGAAGTTGGTGAGCGTGCCGCCGAGCCAGCGGTTGGTCACGAAGAACTGCCCGGCGCGGCGTGCCTCTTCGGCGACGATGTCCGCAGCCTGGCGCTTGGTGCCGACGAACAGCACGTGCCCGCCGCGCGACACCGTGTCCGCGAGGAAGTCGAACGCACGCTTGAAGAGGCGCGTGGTCTGATCGAGATCGATGATGTGAATGCCGCTGCGTGCGCCGTAGATGTACGGGCGCATCTTCGGGTTCCAGCGCTTGGTCTGGTGACCAAAGTGCGTGCCGGCCTCGAACAGATCGCGCACCGACAGCGGGTTCGCTGGATCGCGGGGCTCGCGGGTCTCGAGTTGGGCGCGCTCGGCGGCGAGCACTGCGGTGGGCGGCGGGGCCGCCGTGGACACTTCGGACGTCGTTTCGGGATTTTCGGTCATGATGCGCATTCCTTTCCGGTTATTCCTCCGTCCCGCGCCGGGGAGCCCGGTGTAGCTACTTGCTCACCGAACACCGATCCCGGTCGTTCGCGCTCGAGACGTGGGGTCTCCTTGGCCGAGCGGACCCGGTCAAGGGGCGCGGAACTTACGGCACGATTCCGAAATCGTCCAGCACGGACCGCCTCAAAGTCCCGACACCGACCGCCTCAGAGTCCCGAGGTCGGGCGCCTCAGAGTCCCGAGGCCGGCAGCTTGCTGCCCACCGGCTTGGGCTTCGACGTAGGCACGGCGGGCTTTGCTGCGGGTTTTTCAGGGGTTTTCTGGGGACTATTTTCGACCCGGGGCTTGGGCTCAGCCGCGGCCGGGGGCGCCGCGACGGGCTTCGGAGCAACACCCTGGGCCACGGCCGAAGGCGCAGCACCCGACGGGCGAGGGCCGGCGCTAGGGCTCGGGGTTTCCTGCTCGGCGACGCTCCCGGTCGAGGCTGGAGCCGCCGCTGGGCTGCCCGCAGGCGACGCAGGCTCCGCCGCTGGGTCGACCGCAGTCGAGGCAGGGTCCGCGGTCGACGCAGGCTGCGCCGCGACGGCTTCGATCGGTGCGTCGTCGGCGTGACCGCGCACGGACTTGATCACCACGAACGCGCCGACGCCTCCGATCAAGATCAAGAGCGAGAGCAGCCCGAGATACAGCGGCGCGCGACTGACCTGAGGGGTCGAGCTGGATGGAGGAGGCGTCGCCGTCATGAACGGCGGAGGGGTCTCGGCGAAGAAGTGATTCGGCAACGGCGACACGTCGGGCATCGAGCGCGCGACCGGACGCGGGGTGACGAGCGCCGCTGCGGGGACCGAGGTGCGGGTCGGTGCTTCGTTCGGCGGAAGGCCCGCGGGTTCGTCGATGGGAAGCGTGCGGTCTTCATCTCCCGCCGGGCCGACTGCGACTGCGGACGGCGGTGCCGCCGCGATCGCGGTGTGTTCGACCCCGAGCGACGCCACCTCACTCTCGGCGGCGATGGTCGAGAAGCCTTCCTTCGCCCACTCGAGTCCCGCTTCGGTGTCGGCCGTTGCGGACAACGTCGTGCCGCCCGTGACGGGTGTGCCGCCGATCAAGGTCGTGTCACCCACCGCCGGCGGGACGCTGCGTCGCACCGCGGACCCCGCGACCAGCGGGGCCTCGACCGTCGGCGGCTCCGTCGTCGGCGGCTGTGAGCTGCGACCTGCCACGCCGTCCGGCCGAGTGGAGGGCAAGGCCGTCACCTGACCCTGGGTCACCGCGTCGTAGTGCGCCTCCGGGGTCGCCCCGCCCGTGGACGGCAGCGTCGCCGCTCGCTTGATCAGCGCCTTCAGCGACGCAGCCACCTGTTTTGCGCTGCTGGGTCGCGCGCTCGGATCTTTCGCGAGCAGGCTGCTCACGATGTCGTCCAGCTGGGCACTGACGCCGCGATGAAAATTCGAGAGCGGCGGCACGGGCTTCGTCAGGTGCGAGAGCAAGAGCTCGTTGGCGTCCCGCGCATCATCGAACGGTCCGGCGCCGGCGATGGCCTCGTAGAGCACGAGACCCACGGCGTACAGATCGGCTCGTGCGTCCACCGAGCGCCCCTTGGCTTGCTCCGGCGACATGTAGCGGGGTGTGCCGATGGCGACACCGCGCGCCGTGATCACCTCGGCGCTCTGATCCGCGAGCTTGGCGATGCCGAAGTCGAGCAACCTGACACCACCGCCGGCGACCACGAAGATGTTCGGCGGCTTCACGTCGCGATGCACGATGCCAATCTCGTGCGCAGCCGCCAGGCCTTCGAGCACGGCGATCGTCAGCCCGATGGCGCGCGGGATGCCGAGGGCGTGCTCGCGCCGTAACAGATCGGCCAGCGTCTCACCCTCGACGCGCTCCATCACGTAGAACGGCACGCCGTTGTCGCTGGTGCCCGCGTCGGTGACGTTGACGATGTTCGCGTGGTTCAGCCGCGCCAGCGCCCGCCACTCTTGCCGCAGGCGACCGACCAGATCTTTGCGGCCCGCCAGCTCACGGAACAGGGCCTTGAGCACGAAGCTCTTGCCGAGCTCGGTGTGCTCGACCAGGTACACCGAACCCATGCCCCCCGAGCCGAGGTGCCCCAGCACCCGGTAACGTGTGCCGGGCACGATCTGTCCGTCTGCGAACTCGCGGCTCATGCGTCGCGGCGCCGGGCGCGCAGGGCGGGCCGACACCATTGTCGAGCCTATCGCCGAGCCGCCTGAGCGTCGAGAGCGTGCCTGGTTCCCGCGCACGCACCGCCCTTCGGAGGGGCGACCGCGTCAGTTGCGCGGGTTTTCAGGAGAGCAGCATGGCCAGGACCGCAACGAAGAAGTACGCCGTCCAGCCGAGCAAATTGACGATGCCGAGGATGATGCCGGCGATTGCCAGGCCACCACCGCCGACGTTGGCGGGGTCCCGCTTCGCCGCCTTGCGCGCGATGATGCCGGCGACGATCGCGGGGATGCCGGTCAGCGGCCCCAGGCACATCAGGATGCCGCACACGAGCGCGAGCACCGCCGCCGGGCTCGCCGGAGGTTTTTCTCCCTTGGGCATGCCCGTGGTCGGATCGATGGTCATGGCGTGCAGCGCCATCGTCTGTTTGCCGCCCGTGATGGGCTTGCCACCGCCACCCGGCGGCGCGTACCCGCCCGGCGGTTGAAAGCCGCCGCCTCCCGGGGGACCGTAACCGCCCGGCGGCGCGCCCGGGGGACCGTAACCGCCCGGCGGCGCGCCCGGGGGACCGTAACCGCCAGGAGGAGGAGCGCCCGGCGGGCCGTAGCCACCCGGAGGTCCCCACCCGCCACCCTGCGCCCCGCGATCCGGGAGCTCGACGCTCATGTTCGCCTTGTACCTCAGCCGCCCGAGCGCTGGCGAGGGACTGCGCTGCTTTTCTGTCGCGGGCGCTTGTTTTACGGTCCGCGACCGTATGGCCATCAGCCGAGAGGATGTCGAACGTGTGGCTCGGCTCGCCCGCCTGCGGCTCGGGGACGAAGAGCTGCCGCGACTGGCCGACGAGCTCAGCCGCATCGTCGACTACGTTCAGGAGCTGCGCGAGGTAGACACGAGCAGCGTCGAGGCCGACGTCGTCGACGCGCTTCCAGCGCCGCTCCGCGACGACGTCCCATGCCCCGGACTGACGCACGAAGCCGCCCTCGCCGCCGCGCCGCGGACCGTGGACGACGCCTTCGCGGTGCCGGCGTTCGTGGACGAATCATGAGCGCCCTCGAGCTACCAATTCACGCTCTGGCGCTCTCGGTGCAGACCGGCGAGCTCTCGGCGGAGGCCGTGGCGAAGGAGTGCCTGGCGCGCATCGCTGCCCACGGCGAGCTCAATGCCTTCCTGCACGTCGCGGAGGCGGCCACGCTGAGCTGCGCGCGCGATATCGACGCCCGGCGCGCGCGCGGTGAACCCCTGGGCGCGCTCGCCGGTGTGCCCATCGCCTTGAAGGATGCGCTGTGTACCAAGGACGCACCGACGACCGCGGGCTCCAAGATCCTGACCCGCGACGGCAGCGCCGCAAGCGGCTGGCGTCCTCCCTTCGACGCAACGGTGGTGGCGCGTCTGCGTGCCGCCGATGCGCTGCTCGTCGGCAAGACGAACATGGACGAGTTCGCGATGGGCTCGTCCAACGAAAATAGCGCCTTCGGTCCGGTGAAGAACCCGTGGGATCCGCGCCGCATCCCCGGCGGCTCGAGCGGCGGCAGCGCCGTGAGCGTCGCGGCAGGGTTGGCGAGCGGCGCGCTCGGCAGCGACACCGGCGGTTCGATCCGCCAACCCGCGGCGCTCACGGGAACCGTCGGCATCAAACCCAGCTACGGACGCGTCTCGCGCTTCGGCCTGGTCGCGTTTGCGTCGAGCCTCGATCAAATCGGCCCGTTTGCCCGGGATGTGCAGAGCGCGGCGCGGCTGCTCGGAGTCATCGCCGGCCATGACCCGGCCGACTCCACCTCGTCCACGGCGCCGCTGCCGGATCTCGAGGCGGCCTGTGAGCGCGACCCGCGGGGGCTGCGCATTGGTGTGCCCGAAGACTACTTCGGAGCCGGGCTCGATCCCGAGGTCGAAGCGCAGGTGCGGGCAGCGACAGGGCGGCTGGAGGCCGACGGCGCGACCGTGGTCCCGATCGAGATGCCCCACACGAAGCATGGGGTCGCGACCTATTACGTGCTGGCCACGGCGGAGGCCTCGAGCAACCTCGCGCGCTTCGACGGGGTGCGCTTTGGTCTGCGGGTGGAGGACGCCGGCGCAGCGCTGGGAGCCATGTACGAAGCCACACGCTCGCGCGGCTTTGGTCGCGAGGTGAAACGCCGCATCTTGCTCGGCACCTACGTCTTGTCCGCCGGCTACTACGACGCGTACTACCGCAAGGCGCAGGCGGTGCGGCGCTTGATCCAGCGGGATTTCGCCCGGGCTTTCCGCGAGGTCGACCTGATCGCCACACCGACCAGCCCGAGCCCTGCGTTCACGCTGGGCGAGCGAGTCGAAGATCCGCTCGCGATGTACCTCGCGGACGTGTACACGTTGCCCGCGAGTCTGGCGGGCGTCGCGGCCGCATCCCTGCCCGTGGGGCTCACGCGCGCCACGGCCGCTCAGCCTGCGCTGCCCGTCGGCCTGCAGCTGATCGCACCTGCGTTCGCCGAAGACCGGCTGTTCACCGCCCTGGCCGCGTGTGAGCGAAACAGCAATTTTTCTCGGGAAAAGGCCCCAGCGTGAGCGACCTTCGGGTGCGGCGCGTGAGCCCGGCTGAGGCCGCGGGGCTGAGCGAGCTCTTCGCGCGCACGGACTCGCCGTGCTTCTGTCGTTACTGGCACTTCGACGGCGACAAGAACGCATGGCTCGACCGCTGTGCGAACCGCCCGGACGACAATCGCGCCGAGCTCGAGGCGGCCCTCGTGCGCTCCGACGAGCAGCTCCAGGGAGTCGTTGCCGTCGATGAGCAAGAGCGCGTCGTCGGTTGGATGAAGCTGACTCCCGCGCAGGTCGTGCCGAAGCTGTTCGAGCAGCGCCTGTACAAGGCGCTCCCGTGTTTCGACGCGGAGCGCGAGCACTGCTGGGTCGTCGGTTGTTTTCTGATCGACGAAGCCCATCGACGCCAGGGCGTCGCAGGTCTGCTGCTCGACGCCGGGCTGCAGCTGGCAAGGGCCGCGGGCGCGCGACAGGTCGAGGCATTTCCGCGACGCGCCGACGACGTTCCTGCGGAGCAGCTCTGGACCGGCCCCTTCGAGCTCTACACGAAGCGCGGTTTTCGCGTGGTCCACGATTTCGCTCCGTACCCCGTGCTGCGCCTCGTCCTCGAGCAGGCAGCGGCACCGTGAGCCGGCGCGGCGAAAGCCTCGCGCTCGTCGCGGCGCTCTTGCTCGCCGGGTGTCAGCGCTGCCAGAGCACGGACTCGCACGGCGACGCAGCCGACGCGCGAGCGACGGATCGGCTCGGTGTGGGCACACCGGAGAAGCTCGAGCTGCCGGTCTGGTCGAGCGTCGACTCCCATCGCGGTTATGGCCTGCCGTCAGGTTGCCGCTTCGACGGCGCAGTGAAGCGCGCCCCCATGCCCACGGGCACGACCCGTTTCATCGCCGCGCGCTCCGCCCTCACGAGCCTCGCGCTGGCCCGCGCAGCGGAGGGCGCCGCGCGCCCGCATCCGGTCAGCGCCGCCGCCTTGATCGATTTTTCCAGCGGTACGTTGCTCGAAGCGCCGTGGGCGGAGCTGGAGTCCCCGCCTCTCTTGGAGCGCACGAACGCAGGTTGGCTCGGGGCCTGGACCAGCCGCTCGGTGACCGGCACCACCCGCGCGCTGCTCTGGCGCGGGGGTTCGTCCGCCGAGCTCCTGGCGGAGGGAGATCAGCTCGAGCTCACGGATGCCGCCTGTGTCGGGGAGACGTGCGTGGTGCTCGGCAGCCTCGTGCGTGCGGCGGCCGCGCCCGGCGCAAGCTGGCTCAGCGGCAAGGCCACAGCGCCCGCGAGCAGCTTCCGGCGCGTCGATCTCGACCTCGGTGGAGACGAGCCGTGGCTGCCGCTGGCGATCGCCGCGAGTGACGCAGCCGGCGACGGCTGGGCTGCGCTGGTGAGCAACCAACACGTCGGCCTGTTTCGGGTGCGCGGCGCGAGCGCAGAGAGACAGCCGCTCATCGACGCACCCCACGGCGCGTACGACGCGACGGTCGCGGGAGAGCCGCTCGTCGTCCTGCCGGGTGATCGCATCGATCGCCCGTGCGGTGCCGAGGAGTTTCCACTGGTCGTGGTGAACGCGAGCGGCAAGCGGCACGAGCTGCGCACGCCGGCGCCACCCGAGAGTGTGATCCTGCGTCCGCTCGGGAGCGGCGCGCTGCTCGGCTGGGTCGCGCCGGTCAGCTGTCAGTTCATCGAGCGCCGCGTGGTGTACCTCACGCTGCTCGGAGCGGATGGCACGCCGCTATCGAGCCCGATGGCGGTGGCCGACGCGACAGGTTTTTCCCTCTCGACCTCCGGAGCTCGGGCCAGCATCTGGCTCGCGACTTCGAAGGAGCTGAGCTGGCTTCGGGCAACGTGTGAGCCCGGCGCGGACGCGGGCGCGCGCGACGCCGACGCGGCAGACGCCGCGAACGTCAGCGACGCGACCAGCCCGGCGCCACCAAAATTCCGGCCGAAAGCCCGATGAACAACCCGCGCTGGAGCTGCTCGGCGCTCTCGCCTGCGAGCTCGGGACGTCGGCTCACCTCCGCGAGCGAGCGAGCACCCGGTGCAGCCTGGAGCACCCGAGCTTCGTCGGCGGTCAGACCCAGATCGTCGGCGGAGAGCCGCGCCGCCGGGTTCCGTGCGAAGGGTCCGGTCGGAGCGAGGGCGCGCTCGATACTGCGCGCCGTGACACGCTCGCGCACCATGCGGGTCACCCACGCCCCCGGAGTGCGCGCCGGTGGCGCCGCCTCGTGGTGCGGACGTTCACCCGCCGCGAACGCCAGCTCTCCGCCGGTCCAGCTGCCGAGCTCGGTCACGCGGGCGTCGAGCTGACTGAGCAGGGTGCGCATGAGCTCCAGCGGGCGCAGCAGCGCGCGCTCGACCAGCGTGACCCCGAGATGCGTCCCGCCCTCGGCTGCGTCCGTGAGCGCGACGGACATTTGCTCGGCGCGGACCAGTCCCGCGGCAACCAAACGCCGTCCGAGCAGCTCCTCGCGCGAGGTGCTCGCGACGAGCACCGGCGCACCACCCCGCAGGTAGATGCGCTTCTCACGGGCACCATCCCGCGCCACCACGAGACCCGTCGCGCGCTCGCTCACCAGAGCGTAGAGCCACGCGGCGAGCGTCTGCGGAACGAGCAGAGCGCGCTGCGCACGCCCGGGCAAGAAGCCAAATGCATACGCGGGCTCGGCGACCACATGTCCGAGGCCCGCGAGCTCTCGCACCGCTCGCGCGGGATGCCCCGCCTCCAGCACCCGCGCCTCCGGACGGATTCGGCCGGTCGCCAGCAGCTCCGCGAGATCCGCGGCGCCCAGCAGCTCTCGCGCCCCGAGCGGGGTGTGCGCCAGGCGATAACGCTCGTCGGACGAGGGCACGTGCGCCGGCTCCGTAGGCTGCTCACTCGGCAGCGCCCTGAGCTCGGCCGGCAGGCTGTGTCCGCGCTCGCGGACTGCGAGCCGCGTCCCGCTCTGCATCGGCATGATGCCGAGCTCGGCAAGCCAGCCGGCGAGGGCACCGTCACTGAGCTCCACACCCGCGCGATCGGCGATCTGCCGCAGCTCGTTGGCGAACTCGTCGGCGGAGTCGATGCGAGCCGCGGGCAGCTTGGCCAGCGCGCGACGCAGCAGGCGCACGAGATCCGGGCGCAGCCCCTGGGCGTGGCGCTCGAGCACCCCGAGATCCGCGTCGTGAATGCGCGACAAGATCTCGAGCTCGGTACGGCCGGGGAAGAGCGGGCGCGCCAGCAGCATCTCCGCCAAGATGATGCCCACGGCGAACAGATCACTGCGCGGATCCAGCTCGTGGCCGAGCGCTTGCTCCGGCGACATGTAGCCGATCTTGCCCTTCAGCTCGCCGGGGTTCGTGCGCCGATCCACGAACTCGCTGCGCACGATCCCGAAGTCGGTGAGCTTCACCTCGCCGGCTCGGCCGAGCAGCACGTTCCCTGGCGAGACGTCGCGATGCACGATGCCGAGCGGGCGCCCGCTGTCGTCCCGAGCGGTGTGGGCGTAGGCGAGCGCGCGCAGCACTTCGTGCGCGATGAACAGCGAGGCACCCAGGGGCACCCGCCCGCCCCGCGAGGCGACCGTGCGCAGCAGCTTAGCGCACGACACGCCCTCGACGTACTCCATGGCCATGAACAGCTCGCCGTCCTCCTCGCCGAAGTCGACGACCTGCACGATGTTCGGATGGGCGAGCGCCGCGCAGATCCGCGCCTCGTCGCAGAACATGGAGACGAAGTGCGAGTCCTTGGCGAGCTGGGGCAAGATGCGCTTGATCGCGAAGCGTTTGACGAACCCGTGCGGACCCGCGCGACGCGCCACGAACACCTCGGCCATGCCACCGGCACCGAGTCGCTCACCGAGCTGGTAGGGCCCGAGGCGCGGGCTGGTCTTTTCGCCCAGTTCGGCCATCTTCGAAACGTACCAGAGCGCTGACCTCGAGGACAGGCCGGTGAGCCCAGCGGGGGGCCGGCTTCGGCCAGGCGATTTTCTGCAGGGGGCCCGAAGCGTGGTCGCTAGAGCGCCGAACAGGTTGAACGTCGTTTGTTTTCAGCGACTTGCAAGGTGTTCGGCGCTCGCGCGCGGAGCGCGCACGGCCGAAGGCCGGGGGTTTGGGGCGTAGCCCCAACGCAAGGGTCCTAGAACACGAGCAGCGCAAGCTGATCGGTGTTCTAGGAGTCCCACTTTGGCGCAGGTTCGATTACGGTGTCGGACCGATGCCGAAGGGGCGACGACCGAGCACTGGCAAGCGAAAGCCGCGCAACGATGCGGCTTCGACCGCACTCGCGGCCGAGACGTCCGCGCAGTCCTCGCTCCGCGTGCCGCGCGTCACACACTCCGTCGCGGTCACCGGCGCCTGCTCGTTTCTGGGCAAGAACCTGATTGGACTCCTGGAAGAGGACGAGCGTGTCAGTCGGATCGTGACCCTCGATATCGACCGACCCGCCACCGCCGGCCAGAAGACCCGCGTGTACGACGTCGATCTCACCCAGCCGACGGCCGAGGAGCGCGCAGCGGAGATCCTCGCGGCTGAGCGCGTGGACGTGCTCGTGCACCTCGCCTTCCTCGCTTCCCCGACCCACGCCACGGCCTGGGCCCACGAGCTCGAGAGCGTCGGCACCATGCACGTGCTCAACGCCTGCCGCAGGAGTGAGGTGCAGAAGCTCGTGATGTGGAGCCAGACCGTGCTCTACGGCGCGCACCCCACGAACCCAAATTTCCTCACGGAGCGCCACCCGCTTCGCGCGCGCCGACACGACCCGTTCCTGGCCGACAAGATCGAGGCCGAGAACGAGGCCCTGCGCTTCGGGCGGCCGGGCAAGGGCCGGATCGCGACGGTGCTCAGGACCGCGCCCATCCTGGGCCCGACGATCCGCAACTATCTCACGCAGTATCTGAGCCGCCGGCTCGTTCCAACGCTGCTGGGTTTCGATCCGCTGATGCAGTTCGTGCACGAGGCGGACGCCGTCGCGGCGCTCAAGCTGGCGGTGGACCGCGACGCCCCGGGGGTGTTCAACATCGTCGGCGACGGAGTGCTACCGCTCTCGACCGTGGTGCGGCTGGCGGGACGGGTGGCGCTGCCCCTGCCGCGGCCGCTCGCGAATCCTCTGCTCCGCGCGCTCTGGCTCGCGCATCTGTCGGAGGCGCCGCCGGCCCTGCTCGACTACTTGCAGTACCTGTGCGTTGCTGACGGTGCACTCGCGGAGCGCGGCATGGGATTTTCACCGGTCTACACCACCCGCGAAGCCGTGATTGACTTCGCCAGCGCTCAACACCTGCGCGACGTGAAACTATTATCGGAGTCCCCCGCGTGAGCCCGCGCCGAAAAACGCCCACGAAAGCCGCTGCAAAAGCCCCCGCCAAGGTGCCCGCGAAGGCCGGTGCCAAGGCGCCCGCGAAGGCCGGTGCCAAGGCGCCCGCGAAGGCGGGTGGAGCAGCGTCCAGAAGCCCCCGCCCGGCGCGCGCTGCGAAGAAGGCAACAGCGACCCGCACTCCTAGCCGGAGTCGCACACGAGGGCCCGCGCTCGCAGGCGCCGATGGCATGAACGGCGCAGCGGACAGCTTCGACGAGCAGGAGCTCGGCGTTGGCTCGCGCATGACCCCCCCGAACACCGAGTGGGAGCAGCTGGACACCACGGACGCCGCCCCGCACGAGCGGCCCGCGTCGAACCTGGGCGTCGCCGAGCAGATCCGCGAGCTCGAGGCGCGCCTCGACGGCTTGATCCGCGGCGCCCAGGAAGAGCCGCCGCCCCCGAGCTTTCGGGAGCAGGTCGGGAGCGCGGCGCAGAAGATGGCGGCCAAGCTGAGTGTCCCGGTGGAGCGCCCGGGCAGCGACGACGGCAACGTCGGCGACGCCGTGCGCGAGCTGATGTCGAGCGACTACTACCTGCGCCAGTGGGGGCGCCTCGGCATGCGCAGTCGCTCCGAGGAGGTCGACGACTTTGGGCTCGACCCGAGCTACGAGGCGCGCCTCTTGCCGCTCCTGGACTTCCTGTATCAACGCTACTTCCGCGTCGAGGCCGCGGGGCTGGAGCACATTCCTGCGACGGGACGCTGTCTGGTCGTCGCCAACCACTCGGGCACGCTGCCGCTGGACGGAGTGATGCTGCGCACGATGCTGCGGCTCGCGCCGGCCGCGCAGCGCGAGCTGCGCTGGCTGGCCGAAGACTTCATCTATTACCTGCCGTTCCTCGGCGCGTTCATGAACCGCATCGGCGCGGTGCGCGCGTGCCAGGAGAACGCCGAGCGCCTGCTCTCCAAGGGCAGCCTGGTCGCGGTGTTTCCCGAGGGCGTGAAGGGCATCGGCAAGCTGTACCGCGAGCGCTACAAGCTGCAGCGCTTCGGCCGCGGCGGGTTCATTCGCCTCGCCCTGCGCACCCAGACGCCGCTCGTACCGTGTGCGATCATCGGCGCCGAAGAGGCCAGTCCGCTGCTCTATCGCATCGACAGCCTGTCGAAGCTCATCGGCCTGCCCTACGTACCGGTGACCCCCACCTTCCCGGCGCTCGGACCCTTGGGACTCTTGCCCGCGCCGACCAAGTGGCAGATCGTCGTCGGTGAGCCGCTGAGCTTGGAGGGCTACGGACCCGAGGCCGCGGACGATCACGTGCTCGTCGGGCGCCTGAGCGAACGCGTCCGAGCCACGATTCAGCGCATGCTGGACACCGGCATCGCGCAGCGACAGAGCGTCTGGCTAGGTTGAGCTCCGTGCACGGAGTGCTCG
This sequence comes from Myxococcales bacterium, assembly GCA_016706225.1. Taxonomy (NCBI): domain Bacteria; kingdom Pseudomonadati; phylum Myxococcota; class Myxococcia; order Myxococcales; species Myxococcales bacterium. Next base: position 841,346 of record JADJKB010000025.1, on the reverse strand, counting down.
TCGTCGACAAACCCTCTGGGCCGACCAGCCACGATCTGGTGTCGCTCGCCCGCAGGGCCTACCAGACACGCCAGGTCGGGCATGCCGGCACGCTCGATCCCATGGCCAGCGGCGTCGTGCTGTTGATGTTCGGCCAGGCCTGCAAGCTCAGCCAGCACCTGACCGGCATGCACAAACGCTACGTCGCTGACGTGCGCTTCGGCACCAGCACCGACAGCTTGGACGCGGAGGGTGAGGTCATCGAGACGCGCCCGCTCGCGCCGGGCTGGCTGGACAGCGCAGTGCTGGAGCGCGCGCTCGTCGCGGAACGCTCGCGCAGCGAGCAAATTCCGCCTGCAGTCAGCGCAATTCAGGTCAATGGCGAGCGCGCCTATCGTGCTGCCCGCCGCGGTGAACCGCTGCAACTGCCGGCGCGCGCCGTGCGCGTGAACGAGCTGTGTCTGATCGGCGCTAGCGACGAACAGCTCACGCTCGAGCTGGATGTCTCGAAAGGGTATTACGTGCGTGCGCTGGCGCGGGACCTGGGTCAAGCCCTCGGCGTGCCGGCCCACCTGGCTCGTCTGCGGAGGCTGTCGAGTGGTGCGTTCAACCTGAACGAGGCAGCAGGTTGGCCGCTCACCGGAGCGGAGCCGTTGCTCGCCCTGACCGAGGTTGCACGACGGGTCATGCCGACCGTCGTGCTCACGGACGACGGACTCGCGCGGGCGCGCACCGGTCGCGCGCTCTCGCGCGCACACTTCGAGGCCGAGCCGCCCGATGCCGGGGTGTTCGCGTGGCTGTCCGCCGACCAAGAGCTGTGTGCGCTCGGTCAGCGCGGTGAGGCGGACGCATTCAGCGTCGTGCGCGGCTTCGTGCCCAAGCCTTGAGCGGCGCCAAGCCCTCGCGGGGCCCGCACCTCGCTGGCCGGGGCAACGCCGGCAACGGCAGGTCGGGAGCTCGAGCCGCGCGGCGACAGCAACCGGTTCAGGTGCCGTCGTGAAATACGAACCCCTTCTCGGTCAAGCGACGCCCGATGCGCTCGCTGAACGCGCGAGCCTGGATGGGATCGGCCCCGTCGATCTGGAGCGTCAGCTCGCGCCCCTCGGCATGCACGACCAGGGTCGCCCCCGCCAGCGAGCCCGCACACAGCTCGATGCGGGCGGCACCCCGCCGCCCGTTCCCGCCGAACGACAAACGCTTCACGAGTTGCTCGAGCAAGACCGTGTCCGGGAGCGCCACCCCGGGCCCCTGCCTCGGCGCGGGCGGGGGCTCGACGGCGCGGGCGAAGGGCACGGCCAAGGTCCGAGCCAGCGGGTCCAGCGGCTCGCTCGTGAACGGGAGGCCGCGGGGCTCCGAGCCGTGCTCCTCCAGCAAAGGGCGGAGTGGCGCGCGCACTGGGGGCTCGGACGGCGACGGTGTCTGCGGTGCGCGAAGGGCGGTCTGCGCCGGCGCGGCCCTCGGAATTGCAGGGCTGGCAGGCTTGGGTGGGAGCGGAGGCCCCAGGAGGACATCCCGAAACTGTTGTGCCTTTGTTTTGTGTTTACCGGGGGTTCGTGGCTTTGTGAGCGGTCGACCCTGGGGACGCTCGGCGGCAATGGCTCGTTGCGACACGCGGCCCACTCGGTCCGGTGGCTCGCCGGGTTGCGCACCGCATTGGCCGGACGCTAAGGTTCCCTCTGGAGGGGGTGCCGCGGAGGCGCCCCATGCGTCTCGGTCATTGGACTCACCACCTACCGTCATCGGCCTGTTCCTCGGGGCGGTCCCTGCCGCTGTCGTCTCAGTCTTCGGCGCTGCTAGCGCCGCCATGAGCAGCCTCTCGGGCCCGCGCAAGGCGGCGCTGCGGGAGATGCTCGAGGGCAAGAACCGAGCGGCGCTCGAGCGTTACATCGATCAAGGCCAGCAGATCGAGTCGCGCTGGCTGGTGTTCCGCGTCGTCGGCATCGCGACCAGCGCCGCACTCCTGATTCAGCAGACCGGGTACCTGTTCGGCGCCTGGTCTCCGCTGGTCGCCGCCATGGCGGCCGTGCTCGGCTACGGGCTCCCGTCCGAGGTGCTGAAGGGGGTCGTCCTGCGAGCGCCCGAGCGCACCGGGGTGTGGATGCTGCGGTTCCTCAGGCCACTGGAGCTCCTGGCCGTGCCGCTGGCGGCACCCATGTGGCTGCTCGGCCGCGTCGTCGGCCGGCGCGTGGTCACGGTCGCCCAGACCATCCCTCCCCCGCGGGTGACGGAGACGGAGATGGAGATCCTGGTCAGCGAGGGCGAGAAGGCCGGCGCCATCGATCACGATCAGGCCGAGATGGTGCGCAACGTGCTGGAGTTCGGCGATCTGACCGCGGGCCAGGCGATGATCTCCCGAACCCGGGTCACCGCCTTCGACATCGAGACCGACGCCGAGGAGCTGCTGCGACGGGTCGGCGAGTGTGGGCACTCCCGCTATCCGGTGTACCGCGAGCGCATCGACAACGTCGTCGGCATCCTGCACGCCAAGGATCTCCTGACCCATGCGGCGCAGCACACTCGGCTCGAGACGGTGAACATCGAGGGGATCCTGCGGCGGCCGGTGGCGTTCGTCCCCGAGACGCAAGAAGCCAGCAAGGTGCTCAAGGACATGCGTGCCGGGCGCCACCACATGGCCATCGTCATCGACGAGTTCGGCGGCATGAGCGGCATCGTCACCCTCGAGGATCTGATCGAGGAAATCGTGGGCGACATTCAGGACGAACACGACGTCGACGAACAGAGTGTGGTCGAGCTGGGCGAAGGCCGATTCTCCGTCGACGCGAGCGTGTCCATCGTGGAGCTCAATCGGCTATTGAACGCCGGATTCCCGGAGGACGGTGACTACAACACCGTGGGCGGGCTGTTGCTCGAGCGGCTCGGGCTGGTGCCTGAAGTCGGGAGCAAGATCGAAGAACACGGGTTTGCGTTCCACGTCCGCGAGGCTGACGACCGCCGGGTCATCCGTGTCGAGGTCGAGCGTCTGGCCACCGAGAAGGCCAGCGAGACACCCAAGACTTCGCGCGTCTCGGCTGCCTGACGCGCACGTCGAGGCCGGGAGAAAGCTCAGGGACGACCGACGCCCTTGAGTTTGTCGACGAGCACCTTGCCGATGTCGATCAGGCCGTCTTTTTCCTGGCCGGGCGTCGACTTGTCGCCTCTCAGCACGTCTTCGAGTCCGCGCAGCTCGCGCTGCAAACGCACCGCGAGATCCGACGGACAGACCGTGTTCTGCGTCGAAGGGTTCACCGGAATGATGTACGGCTCACCTTGCTTGGCCTTGGTCGGATCACCGCTCGCGTAACGCTTGAGGGTGAAGGTCTTTCCACCCTGCGCCAGCTTGAAATCTTCGGGCCACTTGTAGGTCTTGTCCTTCTCTTTGGCGACCAGGAAGGGCTCGGGCAGCGGCTGCATGCTCATCCAGGGGCCGCCGGGGCCGGGCTCGATGTACGTGGCCCAACGCACTTTGGGTGTCGTCTGCTGCGCCAGGAAGTCTTCGATGGCCGGCTTGGCGCCGCTGAGCAAGCTGCGGATCTTGTCCTTGCTCTCGTTCGCTTCGTGCGAGCCCGACGCGAAGGTGATCAGCATCGTGACGATGTCGGCCTTGAATCGGCCGACTCCGCGACCCGTGAGGTTCGCACCCTTGAACGGGATGTCGATGGCGCCGAGCTTCTGCACCTCTTCGTCGGGGAACTTGCTCTCCTTGAGCTTTTCCTGCGCTGACTTGAGCACCTCGGCGAGCTCGTCGATCTTGCTCGCCGCGTCGTCGACCTCTTTGGCCAGCTCCTCGGCGCCGGTCACGGCGGCCTCGGCAGATTTGCCGCGCTCGAGGCTGCCACCGAAGGCATAACCGATGAGCCCTCCGATGAGGGCGGTGACGCCGGCGAGCACGACCACCTTCACGCGCCCCTTCTTCTGGTGCGCGATGACCTCCTCGGTCATCTCGATCTTGATCGCCTGCGGCTCAGCGCGGGCCGGGGACTGATCCGCCGAGATGGCCGAGTACGGATTCGACGCGTCGATCTGCGGCCGAGCCGGCTGAGACGGGGACGAGCCGAAAGGCGGCGCTGGAATGCCGCCCTTTCCCATCCCGACGGGGGGCGGGATGGTCGGGCCGCCCGGCGCGCTGACGGTCTTCTTCCCGAGGCGGGACTTGAGATCGATCCTGGGCTTCTTTTCTTCGGCCATTGAGGGTGCTCTGGGGCCTTCCGGATCGCACGAATCGCCCGCGCGGAAGGTCGCCGGCACACTATCCGGCTCGTATCGAGTCGGCAAGATTGAACTTGGAGCCGCGCCCGAGGGGCCGCACGACTCCCCAGGCAGACACACCAGCTGCGCTCCGGCTTTGGGGGGTTTACGGCTGGACCACCGCTCTGCGATATAGCGGGCCCCCACCGCTGCCGTCCCGGAGCTGGCGGCGGAGCCGAGCCATGCCCAACCCCGAGCTTGCCGACAAGACGGTCGTCACGAGCGACGGCGTGACCATCGCCTATCACGACACCGGCGGCTCCGGGCGCCCCCTGGTCTTGGCCAACGGGCTCGGCGGCCCGTTCGGCGCCTGGCAACACCAGATCGACTACCTGTCGGACCGCTACCGGATCGTGTCCTGGGACTACCGAGGGCTGTACGGGTCGAGCCTCCCGCCCGGCGATGCGCCGCGGGTCGACGTCGGCGCCCACGTCGACGATCTGATGTGTGTGCTCGAGGTCACCCAGATCCCCCGCGCCGCGTTCATGGGCTGGAGCATGGGTGTACAGGTCATGCTCGAGCTCTACGAGCGGCACCCGGAGATGGTCTCGCACCTGGTGCTGATCAACGGGACCTTCGGCCGACCGCTCGACACCGTCGGCGTTCCGCTCTCGTCCCGGATCGTTCCCGGCCTGGTCGACCGCGCACATCGCGCCCACGCGCTGGCCTCGACGGTGCTCCGCCGCGCAACCCGCTGGCCCGAGACGGTGATGTGGCTGAAACGCCTCGGCGTGGTCGGCAACACCCTCGACGAGGAGCTCTTCAAGCAGCTCGCGGAGGAGTTCGGTCAGGTCAACCTGGATATCTACTTGAGCATCTTGCGCGCGCTTGGTGAACACGACGCCGCCCACGTGCTCGACTCGATCGCCGTGCCCGCGCTCGTCATCACCGGCGACCGCGACGCCTTCACACCCCGGCAGCTAGCGCAGCAGATGGCCCGCCGCATCCCAGGTGGAGAGCTGTTGATCGTGCGGGGCGCGACCCACTACGCCGCCCTCGAGTATCCGGAGCTGGTGAACCTGCGGATCGAGAAGTTCCTGCGCGAGCACGGCTACTGACGACGCTCCCGCCGTCGAGGCCGCGCGACGTTTCACGCCACCGCGTAGCTCTCGATGAAGCGCTCCAAGCGGTGGCTGTCCTCGGCGCTCGGGTTCACGAACTCGAGCACCTGGCGCCGACCCCGCGCGGAGATGCGGCGGGCCCACAGCCACATCGTGTGGGAGTCGCCCGGCAGCCGGAGCTCGAGGGGAAACGACTCCATGTGGGTCACCGGCTCGTGGAACCCGACCAGCTGCATGCCCCCCGCCGAGATGTCGACGGCGCGACACAGGTGCGGGTAGCCCCCGATGAACTTGTTGAGGAACACGTCCACGGTCTTGCGGGGAAAACGCCTGCGGTCGTCCATGCATCGAATGGTACCGGGCCCGCGTCGAACACCCGAAATTAGCTGCGGTCCGGTTTGACCCGGCGCGGGAGGGATGACACCTTCCGCGCGTGCCCAAGCGGGTCCTCGTCGTCGATAACTACGACTCGTTCACCTACAATCTGGTGCAATACCTGGAGACGCTCGGCGCGAGCTGCGACGTGCGCTTGAACGACCGGACCGACGTCGAAGACGTGCTCGGCGCGGAGCCCGCGGGCCTCTTGCTCTCACCCGGACCGGGCACGCCGGACGACGCCGGCGTGACGCTCGCGCTGATCAAAGCCGCGGCTGGCAAGCTGCCGATCTTGGGAGTTTGTCTGGGGCACCAGAGCATCACCCAGGCATATGGCGGTCGGATCGTCCGGGCGGACCGCCTGATGCACGGCAAGACCTCACCCATCGAGCACGACGGCCGCACGCTGTTCCGCGGCCTGCCCTCCCCCTTCAGCGCCACGCGTTACCACTCGCTGCTCGCCGAGGCGGACTCCTTTCCGGCCTGCCTCGAGATCAGCGCCCGCACGGACGAAGGGGAAATCATGGCGCTCCGGCACCGCGAGCTGCCCATCGAGGGGGTGCAGTTTCATCCGGAGTCGATCTTGACCGAGCACGGCATGGCGCTGCTCGAGAACTGGCTCGGATCGCTGTGACGACAGGGCCCAACTTCCCCGAGGTGTTCGCGGAGCTGACCCGAAACGGTCGCTTGTCCGGCGAGACCGTGCGGCGCGTCTTCGACGCGATCTTGAGCGGCGAGTGGACCGCCGTGCAGGTCGCCGGGTTCGCCGTCTCGCTGCGCCTTTCCGGCGAGACGGCCGAGCTGATCGAGGCGGCGGCCCGCTCGCTGCGCGACGCCATGCTCAGCGTCGATCACGCGTTGCCGCGGGTGCTCGACACCTGCGGCACCGGCGGCGATGCCAGTGGCACCCTCAATCTCTCGACGGCCGCCGCCATCGTCGTCGCTGCTGCCGGGGTGCCCGTTGCAAAACATGGCAACCGCGCCGTCTCGAGCCGGGCCGGCAGCGCCGACGTGCTCGAGGCCCTGGGCATCCCGACGGATCTGCCCGCCGGTGCCGGAGCCACGCTGCTCGACGAGGTCGGGATCGCGTTCTTGATGGCGCCGACCCACCACCCCGCGATGCGACACGGCGGCGTCGCCCGGCGCGAGCTGGGGATCCGCACGATCTTCAACTGCCTCGGGCCGCTGGCGAATCCCGCGCGCGCCACCCACCAGCTGCTCGGCGCGTACGACGATGCGCTGCGGCCGGTGCTCGCCTCGACGCTCGGGAGCCTGGGCGTCGTGCGGGCGTGGGTCGTGACCGGTGAGGATGGCCTCGACGAAGTGAGCCCGTTCGGGACCACACGCGTCAGCGTGCTCGACGGCGGTCGGGTGACGGAAGCGCGCGTCCACCCGCGAGACTTCGGGCTCGAGCCGAGCGCACCGGGGGCGATCGCCGGCGGCGACGCGGCCGAGAACGCGCGCGCCATCGCCAGCATGCTGGCCGGCGAGCCGCACCCGGCGGTCGACGCGCTGGTGTTGAACGCGGCGGCCGCGCTGGTCGTCGCGGAGCAAATCTCACCGCTCAGCGCCGCGGCGCGCGCGCGAGAGACGCTGCTCAGCGGCCGCGCCAAGGACCTGTTCGAGCGCTGGCGCGCCGCGGCGAAGAGGCTCCAGAGCGAGGCCCATGCTGGCTGAGATCCTGAGCCACAAACGCCTCGAGATCGCCGAGCTTGCCCCGCCTGCGCCGCGCTCGAGCGTGTTCAGTCCGCGCCCACTCGGCCTCGCGCGTGGCCCAGGTGAACCCTTGCGCATCATCGCGGAGATCAAGCGCCGCTCCCCCAGCGCCGGCCCGCTCTCGACGCGACTGTCGGTCTCCGCTCGAGCTCGATGTTACGCCGCGGCGGGCGCAGACATGCTCAGTGTGTTGACCGACACCCGATACTTCGACGGCGCGTTCGCCCATCTATCCGAGGCGCGAGCCGCCACGGCGCTGCCCATCCTGTGCAAAGACTTCATCCTGTCGGAGCTTCAGCTCGACCACGCTCTGGCCCACGGCGCCGACGCGGTGCTCTTGATCGTGCGCTGCCTCCGGGACCGGGAGCTCTCGGACCTGGCAAGCGCCGCGCGCGCTCGTGGGCTTTCGGCGTTGGTCGAGGTCACGACGGAGGACGAGGCTCGCCGCGCACTCGAGCTCGGCGCCGAGCTGATCGGCGTCAACGCCCGCGATCTGGACACTCTCGAGCTGGATCCCGCGCGAGCCGAGCGCGTGCTCGGGGCGCTCCCCACCAGCGTCACCCGCGTCCACCTGTCCGGAATCTCGACTCCCGCGGACGTGCAGCGCGCCGCATCCCGGAACCTCGACGCGATCCTGGTGGGCGAGGCGCTGATGCGCCTCGACGATCCGGGGCCGCTGCTCTCGAAGCTGGCCAGCGCCGCGCGGGCGGGCTGATTTTTCGACAAACCAGCGCACTTCGCTAAGATCCGCTGGTGCGCGTCGACGCGGCCATCGATCTCTACCTCGCGCACCTGCGCGTCGAGCGCGCCCTCGCCCCGAACACCGTGGCGGGCTACGCGCGGGACCTCGCCAAGCTCTCGAGCTTCCTCGAGGACGACGGCGTCACCGATCCGAGGGAGCTCGATCTCGCGCGCGTGAGCGCCTGGCAATCGTCACTGGCGAAAGCCGCGCTCGGACCGCGCAGCGCAGCGCGCCATCTGTCATCCGTGCGTGGCCTGGTGCGCTTCCTGGTTCGCGAAGGGGTGTTGCCCGCGGATCCCACCTCCCTCGCCGCCCGCCCGCGCTTCGGCCGCCGGCTCCCGCGCACGCTGGGCGAGCGAGAGATGCAGCGCCTGATCGACACACCGAGCACCAAGACCGAGCGCGGGCTGCGCGACCGCGCCATGTTGAGTGTCGCGTACGCGGCAGGGCTGCGCGTCAGTGAGCTGTGCGGGCTGACGCTGGGGGACCTGGACCTGTCGCGGGGCATCGTCGCCGCCCTCGGCAAGGGCGGCAAACGCCGGCTGGTCCCCCTGGGCGAGGTCACGCTCGACCACCTGGCCGAGTACCTCACCCGGCGTCGTGCCAAGGCAGAGCCTGCCGCCGGGGAGACCAGCGCAGTGCTCTTCCCCGGGCCGAGCGGGCGCCCGCTGACCCGGCAGGCGTTCTGGAAGATCGTGCGGCGCTACGCCGGGGCGGCCGGGATCAGCGCGAAAGCCTACCCGCACCAGTTGCGCCACTCCTTTGCCACTCACCTGCTGACCGGCGGCGCCGATCTGCGCAGCGTCCAGACGCTGCTCGGTCACAGCGACGTGTCGACGACGGAGATCTACACCCACGTGACGCAAGATCACGTGAAGCGGGCTCACCAAAAAGCCCACCCGCGGGGATGACGGCCGACGCGCCAGCCGCGGGGCAGGATCATTCGCCGTTCCCCGGCGATTGGGGTAGATCGGGGTCCGTGTACTTCTCGGTGAAGGAGCCGACCGGGCCCGAGACGCCGGTCGTGGTCGAGGTACCCCACGCGGGGTTGTTCATCGACCCCATGTCACTCGCCACCCTGGTCGCGCCGGCCCGGGCCATCGGGCAAGACGCGGATCTGTTCGTCGACGAGCTGTATGCGGACGCTCCGAGCGAGGGCGCCACGCTGCTGGTGTCGAAGGTCAGCCGCTACGTCTGCGACCTCAACCGCGCTGACAACGACGTGGACGCGCTGACCATCGAGGGCGCCGCCGGCCGCTCTTCACCGCACGGCCTGGTCTGGCGCGCGACGACCGAGAACACCCCGGCGCTCAGCGGCCCGCTGTCGCGCGCCGAGCTCGAGCGGCGGCTGCGCGACATTTATCGCCCCTATCACGGGACCTTGACCCGCTTGCTCGAGCTCAAGCGCGAGCGGTTCGGTTTTGCGATCCTGCTCTGCGGGCACTCGATGCCCTCTCGGGGACGCGCCGGGAACTCCGATCCGGGTCGCCCTCGCGCCGACGTCGTGCCTGGCAGCCGCGGAAGGACCTCGGCCGCCGAGGAGGTCATCGCGGTCCCGGACGAGCTGGCGCGGCAGCGCGGGTGGAGCGTCGCGCACGATGACCCCTACCGGGGCGGTTTCAGCACGGCGCACTATGGCAGGCCCCGCTCCGGCATCCACGCGGTGCAAGTGGAGTTGACCCGAAAGCTCTACATGCACGAGTCGACTCTCGAGAAAAAAGCCAATGATTTCGAAGCTACGCGTGCTTATTGCCGTGCCGTGGTGGCGCGCCTCGGCGGCGTGGCGCTAGCATGAGGCACGTCTGACGCGATGCCAGAACCCAACACCGCGCCGGTGCAACGCGGACCGACGTCGGGGATCCACCGGGCGGTCAGCGAGCCGAAACCGCCGCTGCTCGCCTCCGAGGCGATGCGGGAGGAGCTTGCGCCGCTGCAGCCCGCCAGCACCTCGTGCCGCCTCTGGCTGATCCTGGTCGCTGCAGCGCTGACAACGCTCGGCCTGGCGATGCGCTTCGGGATCGGCGTGCCGGCCGCAAGAATCGAGGGGGCAACCATCGCTTTCTCGGCCGCAGGGGCCCTGGTCGCCGTGGCCGCCCTGCCCTTCCCCTATGCGCTCCGCGCCGCGGTCGCGCTGCTGGTTGGCCTGGTGTTGATGCTGCTCGGCTTGCAGAGCGGAGGCCCGCTGGGTGGCCTGACGGTCGATGGCAGCCTTGGGCGCGGGCTCGCCCGGCTCATCACGCTGACCACGCTGCCGGCCGCGCTGATGTTTCGTGCGCGCTACACGGCCTATCGCAGAGCGCGCGTGGTCTTGGCCGTGGCCCTGGCGCTCGCGCTGCCCTTCGTGGGGTCCGAGATCCTGCTGGTCATCGACTCGACGGCCTCGACCATCGCCCGGGCAGGCGCGCTCTCGAGCGTCGTCTTCGTGCTCTTGTCCCTGTTTGGGTTCATGGGCCAGGGCACGACGGGCTGGGGCGCCCTCTGGGCGGTCCTGGTGCTTGGGGGCGTGCCGCTCGAGGTCGCGCTCAGACATTTCACCCTCGCGGACGCGGCCACCGGACAGCTGACCTACCCCGCGACGGCGGTAGGATTGGCCTGCGCGGCCACGGTCTCGAGCCTCGGGCTTTTCCAGCTTCTGGCGACCTTTTGGGCGCCCGAGGCGCGACGGCTCTCGCTGATTGGCGCGCGGGTCGGCCCGGACTCTGGGCCGGGCAAGCTCCCCGGAAGCGGAACCGCTTGAACGAGCCGGCGGGCTGAGCTAGATACGCGCCCCCCATGGCCCGAAGTGAAATTACCGGCAAGCGCCGGCTGCGCGCCAGAAATGTCTCGCACTCGAACATCAAGACCCCGCGCTGGCAGCAGGTGAATGTTCAGAAGCGTCGGCTGTTCATCCCCGAGTTGGGCCGCTACGTGACGCTGAAGCTGACGACGAAGGATCTGAGAACGATCGACAAGATCGGTCTCATGGCCTACGCGAAGAAGCTCAACGCCAAGGCGTCCTGAGCCGCAGCGGGAGCGCCCGTTCGCGCGCCGACAGGACGTGGCTCTAGCCGCCGGCGACGACGTCCACTTCGCCCGTTGCGAGATGGCATCTGAGGCGCAGCGTCGCCGCTTCGAAGTCCCCTGCGCCCAGGCTCAAGGCGCCGGGGGCCGACACGATTTCGGTGGCGACGCCCGACGCGTCGGTCAAGAGGGCGAGCGGCGCCGGGGCGTCGATGCGTGCGCCGGGGGCAACGCGGGGTACACCCCGCATCACCGGCACGGCTGCCAGTGGCGCCTCGAGGTCGAGCTCGTCGATGGTGAACCCCGACACCAAGCGCCGGTAACAGACCGCGGCGAACACCCTTCGCACGTCGACGGCGCAGATGGCGCAGCCAGAGCCTAGCTCGCCGACGTCCATGCCCTTTGCGGCGGACGCCCACGGCACCTCGAACCAACGTTGGCCGGCCTCCGTGCGGACCACCGCATCCGTGTCGACCTCGGGCACCGCCGCGAAATCGGCCGGCGAGAGCAGCCCACCCTGGCTGGGTCCGGCGACGCGCAACATCGCCCGCACGAAGCTGCTGTCGTTGAAGGCGCCCGCCCCGGCGCTCCGCACCAGCTTGAGCACTCCGGCGCGCCCGTCCGCGCCGCCCCGTTCGGCGCGCGAGATGCCCAGCTTCACCAGGGACGCCAGGCTGCGTTCACCGTCCGACGCGAGCGCGACCGCAGCCGCAGTGATGGCCGTCGGAACCGCCACGCGCGCCGCGTCGGGAACCTCGCCGCTCGGCAGCGTGCCGCGCGGGCGCTTCGCCCCCTGCCCCGGCTGCCGCATGCGCCCGTCGAAGGCCCGCGCGCCCACTCCGACACCGCCCACCAGGATCGAGACCGGTCCGAGCAACACTCCTGCGTGAGCGCCCGCCGCCGCGAAAAAACCGGCCAGCACCGCCCCGACCGCGGAGCCTCCCACCGCCAGCTGCTCTCGCGCCGCCTCGGCGGCGACCGGATCGTTGGAGATGGCAGCCCCTCGCCGCTTCATCCTTCGTCCTCCTCCGCAGCGTCGTCGTCCGGAGCCCCGTCGTCGTCCGAGCCGTCGGCTCGTGCTTCGTCGTCGTCGTCCTCGTCGTCGTCGTCGTCGTCTTCATCGTCGTCGGACGCACTCTCCTCGAGCACCTCGCCGATCGTCCTTCGCAGCGTCGCCGCAGCCCGCGCCGCCCCGTCGCCTTCGATCAACACACACGCGGTCTCTGCTCCCAGCACGGCAGCGGCGGTGCGCTCGATGGCGTCGACCGACACTCCACTGCGGCCCAGGGCGCGCAGACGCGTGTACAGCGTCGGCCCCTCGGGCGGAGTCTCACGACTCACGTCGCGCACCAGCACGGCGCCCAGATCGTCCGCCGTCGCCGCGGCGTCTTCGTCCTGCCACAGCCCGCGCGGTTCCCAGGCCAGCGGGCGCGACTTCGGGATGCGCTCCACCAGCTCCGCCAAACGCCGCTTCGTGCGCGCGCTCGGCATCACCTGCGGAGCGGTCTGCAGCAACAGAAAGCCGGCCCCGAGCACGTCGGCCACTTCGAGCGCATAGGCGAGCGCCTGCTCGGCCTCGTCGCCCCACTCGAGGGTGGCCACGACCCGCGGCAGCCGCACGCTGAAGAGAAACTGCGGGTTCACCGCGCGCTTCATTTCGCCCAGGCGTGCCATGCGCGGCAACCGGCCCTTCTCGGCGGCGATCTCCAGCAGGTCGAAGTGGCGCGCATACGAGCCGATGTTGCCGCGAAGCGACTCTGTCCCGACGTGAAGCAGCATGGGGACCTCTTATTGCCAAACTCGCGCTCCGAGCGCCACTCCCCAATCCACCTCCGCGCACGATCGTCACAATGGCCGAGGCTCAGGCCCCAAAGTCGAACCATTGGGTCGGGCACGCCCGGACCGAACGCTCGAGCGCCCGCACGGCCTGCTCCGCCGCACGACGCAGAGCCTCCGCCGAAGGTCGCTCGGGAAGGCGCAGCGCGGGCCCCGGATTGAGCTCGTACTCGAGAAACCCGGACCGCCGGACCCACAGCGGCACGAGGGGGACACGCGCGATGCCAGCCAGCGCGAACGGCCCCTCCGGCACCGCCAGCACTCGATCGAAGAAGGGGACCCGGATCGCGCGCCCGCCCTCCGGCACTCGATCGAGCTGCACGGCGACGATCCCGCCGTCCCGCAGGTGGTGCAGGAGCGGCAACCCATCGAGCGGGTGCCCACCCACGTGCACCACCCGCACGCCGGACTCCGCGCGCACCGCATCGTGGAGCTCTCGCGCCGCCGCGTCCGCTTCGGGCTGCATCACCACGAGCACCGGGCGGCCGAAGTCCCGAGCCAGGAGCGCCGCGGCGCGATCCCACGCACCGAAGTGAGCGGTGGCCACGATCAGCCCACTGCCCGAGGCCAAGAGCGGCGCGAGCCCAGGACCTCGGAGCCGCCGCGAGGCTCGGTCCGCATCACCCCGCGCGCCGCCCAGTGCTTCGGCGAAACAACTCGCGTAGCTGACGAAGGTCCGCGCGACGTCGAGCTGCTCTTCGATGGCGCCGCGGCGCCCGAGCACGCTGCGCAAATTGCCCCGGACGCGTCGCCGCTTTTCGGGCAGCGCCAGCGCGAAGGCCAGACCAAACAGCGGCGGGCTCCAGTGCAGCCAGAAATCGGGACCATGGCGCGCGCCCGCGTGGGCAAGACGCCGCCAAAATGCGCTGCCGGGCGCGAGCCCCTTCGGGGGACGCGCGCCCGAACCCGTCACTTGATGGCCGCGAGCTTCTGCTTGACGCTGGCCTTGTCGATCGTGCCGGCGCTGGCGGTCATCGCCTTTTTGTAGGCGGCCTTCGCCGCAGACTTGTCTTTGTTCGCCAGCGCAATGTCACCGAGCAGCACCCAGCCGGGAGCGAAGTCCGCGAACGACTGCGTCACGCGATCCGCAAACGCCCGGGCGGTGGTCGGCCGGTTCTGCGCCAGGCAGGCCTTCGCAGCGTGCATCAGCGGCTGAGGGTTGCTGCGCGAGTAGCTCGCGGCCTTCTCGAAGGCCTCGATCGCGAGATCGATGTCACCCTTGCCCGCAATGGCATCGGCCTCGGCCAGCTTGGCCATGGCGTGATTGCTGACCAGCTTGAGGGCGGTGGCAGCCACCTTCAGCGCCTCGTCGAAGCTGCCCTTGGCAATCAGCGCACCGGCCAACCCCGCCTGCCAATCCGCGACCTTGGCGTTGATGCCAATCGCCGCGCGATAGGCCGCCTCGGCGTCCGCAACCTTGCCGAGCTCCAGCATCACCTCACCCAGGCGAGCCTGCGCGGCGCCATACTTGGGGCGGATCGCCAGCGCTTTTTTCAGGAGGTCGGCAGCCTCGGAGCCCGCCGGCAGCGCCTCGGCCAAACCGAGCAGAGGCTCCGGCTCGTCCTGCGCGCCCGCGTGAGCCTTGCGTAGCTCGGCGACGGCCTCGGAGGCCTTCCCCATGCCGAGCAGCAGCTCCGCGAAATACAGATGCGCCTCGAAGCGCCCCGCGTCGCTGCTGATGGCAGCCCGAAACGCGGCGTCGGATTCAGCGTTCTTCCCCAGCATGCGCAGGGCACGCCCCTTCGCCACCAGCGCCTCGTACGCGCTCGAGCTCGACGCGATGGCAGCCTCTGCCGCAGGCAGCGCGAGCGAAGCGCGCTTCCAGAGCAGGTGCGCCTCGGCCACGCACGAGCTCGACTTCACCGCGTCGAAGGCCTTGATGCCCTGGCACTCCCTGAGTGCGTCCTTCTGCTTGCTCGCTGCGATCAGCGCCCGCGCAGCCTCGTAGCGCAAGGAAACCGAGAGCTCGCCCTTGGCGCGCAGCGCCCCGCCGCGCAACACTCGAACGGCATCGTCGAACTCTCCCGCGCGGCGCAGCGAACGCCCGAGCTCCAGGGCGGCCGCCGGATCTTTGGGCGGCTTTTTCGCCTGAGCCTTCAGATCGTCCGCAGCCGCGGCGCCCGTCGTCAACACGACCGCCAAGATACCCAGCCAGATCCCCCTCATGTTGCCGTTTCCCTTCATGCTCACCCGACACTCTGCCCGTCTGCCGGCGCCGCCCGGCCCGGTTTGGGGGCGAATCTGCCACCAATCCTGGCAGCGCTCCAGGGCCGACGCTGAAGATTGACCCGGGTACGCCCCAAATTGCATGCGGTGGCGGGCATTTTTCGCTACGTTTCAGGCGACCGCAGCTCCGTCTGACGAGGGGGACGCGGGTTTCTTCATGCGGGCGGCGGCTCCGTCCGCCCCCAAAGAGGTGGTCCATGCAGAGTGTCACTCGCTTTTTGACGAAATCCGCCCTGTGTCTGCTCGCAACCCTGTCGGTCGGCTGCTCCGACGACAAGAACCCCGCTCCGAGCGGCACCGGGGGCGGCGGGAACTCCGACTTCACCAACAACGGCGAAGGCGTCTGCAAGGGCTCGACTCGCCCGGCGAACGACGACTTCTGCCAGAGCACCTGCCAGGGTGACGCCATCTGCGGGCGTCCCATCGACAGCTGCTGCGTGATGGTCGGCACCCCCGGCAACTCCGCGGCGAGCAAATACCTGGTTCGCACGACGGACACCGTCGAGTACTCCGATCCCAACGGTGCGCCTCCGAACCTGAAGTGTTTCGATCCGGACAGCTACCCGGCGAAGCCCGCCACCAGCAGCGCCAAGGCGAAGCTGGTCGGCGAGTTGCGGCCGTTCGCCAATGGCGGGTGCGGTGAGTTCGACCTGGTGAACACCCAAGGGGCCGCGTGGTGCGCCGAAGGCGCCAACTGCCCCGCCACCAGCGCGCACGGTGGCGTCATCATCGAGATCTACACGGTCAAGCGCACCGGAAATCCAGCCACGGACGGCGCGCTCGATCAGCTGATCGGCAAGCCCGTCGAGGTGACCGACAAGATGCCGCGGGTCGATACGCCGGTGAAGGACTCCTGCAGCGACAAGGTGCGCTTCGATCGCGCGTACGAGTACCCCGATCTGCCGATGAACACCGAGTTGATGATCAAGACCTACGGGCCTGGCTGGTCGCCGCTCTACACCTACAACCTCTACATTCACGACGGCGACCCGGACTACGACGCGTCGGCGGGGACCTACACCCACAAGATCCGCGCCCTGGCGGAGGACGATTTCGGCACCATTCCGACCGTCGCCATCGGCAAGACCATCACCGATGGCAACGGCGCGATCGGCGGCGAGGCCCACGACTGCGACAACGTGCGGTTGCAGTTCGCGCGCGTCGACATCTCCCAGGAGCGGCTCGCGCTCGAGTACTTCAACGACAGCGAGGACGATCCGCTGCCGGACGGAAGTCGGCGAGAAGTTGGCACCGGTCGCACCGGCCTCTACACGGCCCTCGACATCAAGGTGGGCGGTGCCGACGGCTCGTACACCCGGGTCGCGGGCACGGGACTCGTTCCCGACGGCGACAAACCCAAGCTGGTTTCGTTGGGCTACTTCGACGTGCGAGTGTTTCCCAACAGCGTGACCAGCGTCACGCTGCGCGGACTTCGCCCGTTCCAGGTTCCCTGAGCGGAGGTGGGACCCGCACGTGGCCACGTTGACAGGGTCGAGACGACGACCGACACGCTGTTTGGCGGCGCGTTGGTCGTCGAACAGCCGCGCCAGGGCTACCGTTTCAACGTCGATTCACTGTGGCTCGGCGCCTTCGCCACGCGCGGGCGACAGGTCGCGGCGCTGCTCGACCTCGGCGCCGGCGTCGGCGTCGTGACCCTGGCGGTGCACCGCTTCAGCGGGGTGAGCCGCGCCACGCTCGTCGACAAAGATTCGCGCATGAGCGACCTCGCGGACAGGAACCTGACGCGCGCGGGCATCGCGGGCCAATCGCTCACGCTCGATCTGGCGGGCGGCCTGCCGCGCGCTCTCTCTGGCAGCCACGACCTGGTCGTCTCCAATCCCCCGTTCTTCGAGCCGGGGGAGCGGCGTCCGGGAGTAACGGGGCGAGAAGACGCGCGAGCCGGCTGCCTCGAGCCGTTCGTGCAAGCAACGGCCGACGCGCTCGACCACAGCCGCTCGCGCGCGGTGTTCGTTTACCCGGCGCGCAGCCTCGGGCGCCTGCTGGCTCTGGCCGAGACCCGCGGCCTGGTCCCCAAGCGTCTGTGCTTCGTGCATGCGTTCGCGTCGGAGCCCGCGCGAGTGGCGCTCGTCGAGCTGAGGCGTGCGCGCCCCGGCGGCCTGCTCGTGGAGCCGCCGATCGTCGAGTGGTCGCGCCCGGGCACACCGACCCGCAGTCTGTCCGCCCTCACCGCCGGCCGAGCAAGCGATCGCAGGCGATTGCAGCAGCGGCGCGCACGCTCAGGTGATTGAACCCGTCCGCCCGCGGTGACTCGATCGGAGCCAAGCAGAGCGCGGCCCGCTCGACGATTGCCGGCGCGAGCCCCCACCCCGTGCCGAACACCAGGAGCACGGGGCCCCCGGCCTCGCCGAGGCGCGCCCGCGCGTCAGCGAAAGCAACGGCACCCGGCAGCGGGCGCGCGCTGGTCACCCACAGCTCCGCGCCGGGCAGCTCAGCCAGGGCGCTGTCCAGGGAGTCGACGACCCGCAGGCGTTCCATCGGCGGTTTGCGATCCGGGATGCGTCGCGCACCACTGCCGTTGATCCAGTGTTCGCGCACGCGCTCCGCCAGCTCACGCTGAGCTGCGATGGGGTGAGCCACGAAGAAGTGGCTCGCGTCGAAGGTGAACGCGCTCCGGGCGATGTCGTGCAAGTCGAGATTCGTGATGGCCGTCGTCACGATGGCACCCTGCCGATCGAGCACCGGGTGATGAGCCAGGAGCAGGGCAACCCGCCTCACGACTCGTCCTCGTCCGTCAATAGATCCGGGCGGCGCGCTCGCGTGCGCGACAGCGCCTGCTCGCGACGCCAAGCTGCGATCTTCGCGTGGTCGCCGGTCTTCAAGATCTCCGGCACCCCATGGCCTCGAAACTCTGCCGGCCGCGTGTACTGCGGATACTCGAGCACGCCGCCGAAACCCGCGCTGAAGGACTCTTCGCGGGGAGAGTCCGCGTTGCCAAGCACGCCAGGCAAGAGCCGCACACAGCCCTCGATGACAGCCATCGCCGCCACCTCGCCGCCCGTCAGCACGAAGTCCCCGAGCGAGAGCTCTTGATCGACGAAGCTCGAGATGCGCTCGTCGAACCCCTCGTAGCGCCCGCACACGAAGAGCACACGCTCCCGGGACGTAAACGCCTGCAGGTGCGCCTGCGCCAGGCGCTCCCCTTGCGGCGTCAGGAGCACTCGGTGTGCGCGACCGCCCATGCGCTGTTCGAGCGCCTCGATCGCAGCCACCACGCAGTCGACCCGCATCACCATGCCCGAGCCACCGCCGTAGGGGGTGTCGTCGATGGAGAGGTGTTTGCCCAAGCCGTGAGGGCGCAGCTCTTCCAGCACCACCGCGAGCTGCCCAGCGTCGATGCCGCGTTTGACGAAGCTCGTCGCCAGGAACGGGGCGAACAGCTCCGGGAAGAGCGTCACCACGCCGATCTGCATCGAGTCACACCATTCCCTCTCGGCTCGACAGGATGACTCGCCCCGCCTCCAGATCGACCTCTTCCAGCCAGGGCGCCGTGAGCGGCTGTTCGAGCACCTGCCCGTCCGGCAGACGGACCGCGATGCACACCACGCTCGGGTGGGAGCGGACCTCGACCACCTCGCCGATCGTCCCATCCGGGTCGACCACCTCGGCCCCGATCAGATCCGAGAGGTAGTATTCGCCCGGTTCCGGCTCCGGAAGCGCACTTCTGGGCACTGAGAGCGCCGCCCCCTTCAGCAGGTCGGCCGCGTCGCGGTCATCCACCCCGACCAGCTTGAGCAACACCGAGCCGGTACCGGGCCGCACCCACTCGATGGCGAAGCGGCGCGGCCCGCTGCTGCACGCGAGCTCGACCTCTTGAACCTGGGTCAGCGTGCCGCTGCCGTCGAAATGCAGGCGCACCTTCAGCTCGCCGCGGAGTCCGTGCGGCCGGAGCACGCGTCCGAGCTCGACGGTCTTCAATCGACGATGTCGAGATGGGCGCGACGGCCCAGCTTCGTCGAGGCCGCGGTCAGGATCGTGCGCATCGACTGGGCGGTGCGGCCGTCCTTGCCGATGACCTTGCCGATGTCGTTCTTGGCCACCTTCAGCTCGATCAACGAGTTGTGGTCGCCTTCGATCTCGGTCACTTCGACGGCGTCAGGCTCATCGACGAGCGCCCGTGCAATGGTCGTAATCAGTTCCTTGAGAGCCATGGGTGAACCGCTCCGGGGGGATCGCTGGCGGGTCGCTTGAGACACGCCCGAAAAAGTACTGGGAGGAAATGGAGGAGTTCGAAGCGAACTCGGACCCGAAGCTTCACTGAACGGCGGCGGGGACCGGATTGCGCTTGATGAGCTGCGTCAGCGTGTCCGAGGGGCGGGCACCGCGCTCAGTCCAGTAGGCCAGCCGCGCGCGGTTCAACTCGAATCGCACCGGCGTCTTCCTGGGGTCGAAGGTGCCGATGTTCTCGATGTGACGGCCGTCGCGGGGATGGCGGTGATCGGTGACGACGATGCGGTAGAACGGCGCTTTGTTGGTGCCGTGTCGGGCAAGACGGATGGTAACCATGGTGTCCTCTGAAACTTCGAATTCTGGGTCGCCCGGACCCTGCAAACGGTAGCACCCGGCCAGGCCTGCGCCAGGCGGCGCTCCCTCCGGTCGACAGGTCCGGCCGGTAGCGGGCGCGGGAACGTAGAGTAAGGGTAGGAGGCAGGTCAAGCGCCGTGGTAGCTTCGCCTTCCTTGATGGGCGCTCGCGATGAAATCCTGCGGGTCGTGCGGGAGGTGCTGGCGCCCCTCATCCGGGCGGATGGTGGCGTGATTTACCTCGTCCGGGCCGAAGACGAGACGGTCACCCTGCACCTGGCTGGGCGCTACGCGGGTTGCCCCGGCAACGCCCTGGCCCGGCGCCACATCATCGAGCCCGCGATTCGAGCGGTGGCGCCGCACGCGCAGGTCGTGATTTCTTCCGGCGTCATCGTTCCGAATGGCGCCGAACGGCTCGACGGCTGAAGGACGCCGCGGCTACTTGCCGCCTTTGCCCTTCTTCTTGTTCTTCGGATCGGGCTTCTTCTCCTCGGGCGGCGGCGGCTTGGCCGTGGCGGCCGCGACGTCCTTGTCGAGGGCGTGCGGATTCTTCGGCTTGTTCGGCCGGTACTTCGCCAGATTGAAGAAGATCGTCGCGTCCTGATAGACGAGCGCAATCACCGGCGCGCGGTTGATCGCGCGGATCACCGTCGTGCCGTCCGTCCACTGAAGCTCCTCGAAATTCCGCCCTTTCGCGTAGTCGGCCTCGACCTTGAAGGGGGCCGCGCCAAAGCGCTTGGTCAAGAGCTCCGTCGCCTCTTCCCAGGTCTCGCCGTACGGCCCGCCCTTGCGCAGCTTGTGTTCGTCGTAGACCTTCCACAGCTTGTCGTCGAAGAAGAAGAAGTTGCGAGTGACGCCGGTCCGCAGCGTCAGCTTCGTCATGCTCTCTTTGTTGTTGTAGGTGTACTCACCCTTGAGCGCGCTGTAGTCCACGCCCGTCGGCAGATCACCGAACATGATCTTGTTGCGGCGGAGCAGCTTCTTCTTGTCCGCAACCTCGTTGTCGAGGGCGTCCATCGAAGGTCCGGGCTGGACCTTCTTGTAGAGCGGCATGAACTCCTTGTCGAAGACCTTGTCGTAGACCTTGGCCAAAGCCTCGAGGCTGGTGCCCCAGGACAGGCCCTTCGGGCTCAGACCGAGCGTACCTTTCATCTTCGCGGGGCCCGTTGGCGCGGGCTCTTCCGTCTTTTTGCCCTTGGCGGCGGGCTTGCCCTTCCCCTCCGCTGCGGCAGGGACAGCCGCCAGGCCGAAGGCAACGAAAGTAACGGTCGCGAGCATCCCGACGGTGCGGAATTTCATTGGCTATCCTCCCGAAATCCTTGATGGGTCAGCAAGCAGAGTGGCCGGACGCTAGCACCGAAAAACGGCCGTGCTCAAGCCACTGCTCTGGCTTTAGACGTTGGACCGATACAAACGATGGAGCAAGCTCCTTCGCCCCCAGGCTTCGCCCCCCAAATGTCCGCTTCATTGCCCCGCCTCGCGGCGCTCCTGGTGCTCGCCGCCGCGTCCTGCGTGCCCGCTGCTTCCGCCGCTCGGGACCCGGCTGCGGGCCCGCTGCCCCCGTACGGTGCGGCGGAAGCTGCACTGCTCGACGACCGGCTCGGCGCGGAGGTGTTCGGGGCGCTGGTCGACACCAGCGAACCCACCGGGCGCCGAGCCGCGCTCGCCGACGGGATCGTTCGCGCCCGGGTGACCACGCTGACCGCGGACAACTCTGGCGGCTCCGAGAGTTACTCGTTGGAGCTGGCCCCGGTAGGCGACGCGCTCAAGGGCCCCAGCGTCAACGAGCGGCTCGTGCTCAGCATTCGCGTGACGAACCCCAGCTTTGCAGCCCTCAAAGCAAGCGCAGACGAGCTAGTGGGCAAATCGGTGATCGTGCTCTACAAACACTTCAACGAGAGCGGCCAGGCCAGCCTGCGGTGGCACATCGAGGCCGACAATGAACGTGTGCTAAGAGCCATCGAGCAAGCGCGACTTCTGGGAGCGTTCGGACGTTGAAGATCATGGGTTTTCGTACGGGATCGGTCGAGATCAAAGGACCACGCGAGATCGACGCCATGCGCGAGGTCTGTCGCCTGGCAGCGGAGACGCTGTCGCTCGTCGGCGGCATGCTTCGCCCCGGCATCACCACCGAAGACATCAATCGCTTCGTGCATGAAGACACGCTGCGACGCGGGGCGCGTCCGGCTCCGCTGAACTACAAGGGGTTCCCGAAGAGTGTGTGCACCAGCCTCAACGAGGTCGTGTGCCACGGCATCCCGGGTGAACGCGTGCTCGAGGACGGCGACATCATCAACGTCGACGTCACCCACCTCTACAAGGGCTTCCACGGCGACACATCCGCGACCTTCTACATTGGCAAGCCGAGTGAAGACGCAATCCGTGTCACCGAGGTCTCGCGACGTTGCCTGGCGCTCGCGATCGCGCAGGTCCGCGCCGGGGGTCGCCTCGGGGACATCGGCGCCGCGATCCAGGAGTTCGCCGAGGGCCACGGCTGCTCCGTGGTCCGGGACTTCGTGGGCCACGGCATCGGGCGCCAGTTTCACGACGAGCCCAAGGTCAGCCACTACGGCACCTGGGGCCGAGGGATCCGACTCAAGGCCGGCATGACCTTCACCATCGAACCCATGATCAACGTCGGCGGTTGGGAGATCGAGGTCCTCGACGACGACTGGACCGCCGTCACCGCCGACGGCTCGTTGTCCGCGCAGTTCGAGCACACCGTGCTGGTGACCGAGACCGGCTGCGAGATCCTCACCGCCCGGGAAGGAGTGCTCGAGAACAGCGAGCTCTTCCCGGACTACTTCCCGACCGGCTGACGGGTCGAAGCCGGGCCTGGCCGCACGAAGCCTGTTGACGAAAAGCGTCCGGGCCGACTAGCTTTCAGGCCGACTTTTTCCGCAGCGCATGACCCGCTCTGCCTGCGGCCGAGGCTTCGGCAATGCCGGCCCGCACAAAGAAAAAAACCAACAAAATCGGGAAGAAGAAGTCCCGGGTGACGGCCAAGCCGAAGGCGAAGGTACGGCGTAAGCCTCCGGCGCCGGCCAAGAGGCCGGCCAAGGGCAAGGCCAAGGCGAAGGCGGCCAAGCCCAAGAAGAAGGGCAAAGCGGCCCCGACCCGGTCCAAGGCGAAGGCGCCCTCCAAGGCCGCCAAAACGAAGAGCCGCTCGGCGCAGAAACCCCGGGCGAAATCCGGCAAACCGAGCGCCGAAGCCCTGCGTCGCGAGCGAGCGAGGGAGCGCGCCCAGGCCCAGAAGGAGCGCCAGCGCGCCCAGAAAGAGCGCGAGCGCGAGCGCGCCCAGGCCCAGAAGGAACGTCAGCGCGCCCAGAAAGAGCGCGAGCGCGAGCGCGCCCAAGCCCAGAAGGAGCGCGAACGAGCCCAGAAGGAGCGCGAGAAAGCCCGCGCCCGCGCCCAGAAAGAGCTGGCGGCCGCCCGAGAGGCGGAGCGCAAGGCGCGAGAAGCGGAGCGTCAGCGCGAGAAAGACGAAGCACGCCGGGCAAAAGAAGCCGAGCGCCTCGAGCGCGAGGCCGAACGTGAGCGCATTCGCGAAGAGGCTCGCCGCATCAAGGACGAAGAGCGCGCGCGCCGGGACGCCGAGCGGGAGACCTATCGGAAGGCCAAAGAGGTCGAACGCGAGCGACTGCGGGCCGAGCGCGAGGCCGCGCGCCGCGCGCTCGAAGGTCGCGTTGCTCGCGCCACCAAGCGCGCGCAGAGGGCCGGCGCTGGTCGCGCATCGACCACCCGTGTCTACCGACCCGACGCGATTCCGAACCAAGCGGGGACCACCCGGCGGTTGGAGGGCGGACGCCAGTCGCGCCCGGCGCTGATACGCCCGGTGCCGCCGCCGCTCCTGCCCCCGCCCCCTCCGCCGCCCCCGAAGGAGCCGATCCCCCAGGCCATCGAGGACCGCTACGTGCTGGTCCAGAAGCGCCTCGGCGAGACCGACCAGAACTTCCGCGACGAGTACGCGGAGAGCCTCGAGATGTCGTGGGTCTATCACGACAGCGCGCTCGAAGGCGTCGTCTACACCTACCAAGAGCTGCGCACCGCCATCGACCCGGGGGTCA
Organism: Myxococcales bacterium; assembly: GCA_016706225.1. Classification (NCBI taxonomy): domain Bacteria; kingdom Pseudomonadati; phylum Myxococcota; class Myxococcia; order Myxococcales; species Myxococcales bacterium. The sequence goes on along the minus strand of JADJKB010000025.1, from coordinate 817,558 downwards.
CCGTGGTCTCCGACTCGAGCCTGCAACCCGTGGTCGACGAGATCCGGCGTCACCGACAGGCGCTCGCGCTGGTGCGCGACCTGGGCGACAAGAAGCGCGCGCCGATCACGGTCGATACGCTCAAGAAGCTCTACCTGACGCTTCACCCGGAAGACGGCGATCTCAAGAACCTGAAGTACCGCAAGGACATCCCCCAACACCGGCTGTACTTCCACGAGTACGCGCCGCCGGACAAGATCGCCTACAAGGTCCGACAGGTCATCGACTGGCTGAACGGTCCGGAGCCGAAGAAGATCAAACACCCGGTGCGCATCGCAGCGCGGGTGCACTACGACCTCTTGAGGGTGTTCCCGTTCTCGAACGACAGCGGCAAGGTCGCGCGCATGTTGATGACGATCATCCTGCTGCGCGCGGGCTACCCCCCGGCCATCATCCACTCCACAGAACGGCAGCGTTATTACGAGGCGCTCAAGAGCAGCCTGCCGACCCTGATCCAGATGATCAACGAGTCGATCAACAACGGGCTGGCCGGCATCGAGAAGCGGCTGGACGAAAACGACGTGCGCCTGCGCGCGTTGAACGTCTGAAGAGCTGTCCAAAAATTGGCCTGGCGCAAGCCGGCGAAGCCGGCCCGCGTGGGGTGGGGCCCCAACAATTCACTTCGTTGGGGCGGGGAGGCGCGTGCCTCCCCGTGGCAGGCGGCTCTGCTCCGCTCACTCGACCGGAGCGATCGAGTCCCAACCGGTCGCTTGAGACAGCTTCGCGATCGCGATGTTGTACTCGTAGACTGCGCTCAGCTGGGAGAAGCGCTTGAGCGCGTACTCTTTGGCCGGCGCCACGATGTCCTCGTCGTCGAAGGTGCCGACATCGATGCCTTGCTGCACCTTGATCAACCACTGCCGCGCGTAACCCTGCGCGCGTGTGTAGGCGTCGACGCGTTTTCCCGCGTCCGCGGCCTCGGCGAAGGCCTGCTCGACCTCGGTCCCAACTCCGCCCAGGGCGTAGCGCTCGGTCGCGCGAATTTCCTCGAGCTGCGCCCGCGCCTGAGCAACCCGGGCACTCTGGGGCAAGAAGTCGAGCTTCCACTTGAGCGCCAGCGCCGCGCCGTACAGGAATCGGTTGGCGCTGTCGCTGACGTACGGATTCGTCTGGTTGGTGACCTCCGGAGCCCGCGCGTAGCGCGCGCTGAGGGCCAGACCCAGGTCCGGGAAATAGCGCGATTGCTCGAGGCGCACCTGAGCTTGGCGCGCCAGCACGCCGGCCCGCGCCATGTTCACCTCGGGCCGAAACAACCGCGCGGCGTCCAGGTAACGTCCGAGCGGGGCCAGGGTGTGCGGCACTCGCACCAGTGGGCGATCCGGAATATCGAGCCCGCCCTTGACCCCGGTCAAGAACCTGAGACCCGCGAGGGCGATGCGCTCCTGTTTCTCCGCTTCGCTCTCCCGAGCTTCGAGCTCGGCGCGGTACATCTTCACCTTCAACAGCTCGATGTCGTCCCCGTCGCCGGTCGCCACCCGCGCCTCGAGGCGCCCCATGTGTTTGTCGATCTGCCGGGCCGCGTCGCGCACCAGGCTCAGCGAATCCCGCGCCAGCTGCACACCGTAGAATGCCCTGCGCACCGACAGCTTGACGTCGTTCTTCTCTTTTTTGACCTCGTGTACGCCGACCTTGATCTGCGCGTCCGCGGCGTCCCACAAGTTCGTGATTTTGCCGAAGGTCCAGAGCGGGACCACACCGTCGATGCCCATCTGCCAGGCCAGCGCCATGTTGGAGGTGAGCGCCACGTCCGTGTTGGGACTGTAGACGCTGGTACCTCGCACGGTCGGAGCCGGCCCAACGCCGCCGGTCAGCGTCCACTCGCTGAACGGCGCCGTGTACGCCTGGGACAGCTGCGCTTCTTTCTGTCGCAGACGCGCCCGCGCTTCGCCGACCTTGGGATAGTTGAGCTCCGCCAGCTCCAGGCAGCGCCTGAGTGTGTAGACCGAAACTCTCGCCTTCGCCTGGGGGTTGACCCGGGGCGGAGGTTTGTCGTCGGCCAGGGCCGGCTGCGACGCGAGGCACGCGCACGTGAGCACGAGTCCGGTCAGGCGTCGCATGGTCGAGCAGCGTAGCCGAAGCCGGGTCGATTGGAGAAACGACCGAGCCCGTTCGGCCGCGGCTCGGCTCAACTCCGCTTGATCGTCGGCCGGTCGGACAAGGGTCGGCGGCGGCTCGGTGGACTGGACGGCGTGCGAGACTCCGACGGCGGCGGGAGGCTGGAGGGGTGGGACCGGCGGGCGGAGCGTGGACCGCGGTCCTCGGCGGTCTCGCGGGCGCTCTGGCCGACCACGGGCGTGTAGACGTAGCCGTGCTGCTGGAAGACGCAGATGCGGTTGCCCCCGTCGCGCTTGGCCTGGTGCAGCGCGGAGTCCGCGGCCCGGAGCAGCGCGTCCTTCGAGCGCACGTCTCGCGAGGGATAGAGCGCCACCCCCACCGAGAGGGTGACCCGCATCGGGCCGGTCTCGTCACCGAAGAATGGCCGCTCGGTCACGTCGCGCCAGATCCGTTCGGCGACGGTGACCGATCCGGCAAAGTGTGTGCTCGGCAAGACCAGCAGGAACTCGTCGCCACCAAAGCGCGCGATCACGTCGACCTCGCGCACACTCCGTCGCACCACCTCGGCCACACCCTTGACGACGTTGTCACCCAGCCCTCGGCCCCCGGCCTCGTTCAGTGCGGACAGTTGGTCGACGTCGATGACGACACATGCGAGCGGGTCGTGATAGCGCTCGGCGCGCTTGAACTCTTCGCCCAAGCGCGTGTGGAGATAGCGGTAGTTGTAGAGCCCCGTGAGCTCGTCGTGCACACTCAGCTGTTCGAGCTTGGCGCGGGCACGGGCCACCTGGTCATGCAGCTTCTTGATGCGCAACATGGCCTCGACGCGAGCCAGGAGCTCCCGCTCGTCGAAGGGCTTGCCCACGTAGTCATCCGCACCAATGCGTAGCCCATCGACCCGACTCTGGGTGTCGCTCCGCACCGTGAGCAGCACCACAGGCAAGAACGCCTCGGCGGACAGGCTCTTGATGATCCGACACGCTTCGAGCCCGGACATACGCGGCATCAACACGTCGAGCAGGACCAGATCGACACCGCCCTTGCCCACACGCTCGATCACGGCCTGGCCGTCGGCCATGGCCTCGACCGAATAACCCGCTCGCCGGAGCAACACTGCCAGGTGCTCCCGCGTGAGGCGGTCGTCGTCCGCGATCACCACCGTCGACCCGGCCACACTCCGCTGTCCGGCAGACTGCGGGGGCTCGCTCGGTCTCGGCTCCGCGTCGCTCACCCCCGCAGCGTAGCCGGTCTCGCCACGGCGCGCGACGGCGGCACGCCGCTCACGGCATCAGATCCAAGGTCACCTCGGCGTCCACGCCCTCGCGTCCCAGCCTCTGGCCGGTCTGCCCGAGCACGGAAAAACACCCACACGGATGGCGATATCCGATGGCGGCGCGCCACGCGAGCACCCGCGCGCGGGTCACGTCCGCGTCCGCGCCGAGCTCGGTCGACAGCACGCGTGTCCACGGAACACCCAGGCGTGTGCCGGCAGACCAGCCCGGACGATCGAGGTAGCTCGTCAACGGCGCACCGAAGTGATCCGTCACGAGGGCCCGGGCGCTCACCGGCTCGTTCGCCAGGCTGCCCGCGACGTAGCTCGAGAGGTGCAGACCATCGACTCGACCGACTCGCAGCCGGGCCGATGAGTGCAGCTCCTGCTCGACGTCGTGCCCGGCGGCCGTCTCGGTGGAAGCCCCCATCCACTCGCCGTCCGCCGCCAGGAGCGCCGCGGCCGCAGGTCGGGGTGCGTCAGCCCCGAGCTCGCCGACGCTGCCCGCGCGAGCATCGAGCTCGATGGCCTCACGTGCGCCGCGACGCCCCAGCGCGCTGCGCACTCCAAGGGACGCGAGCCCGACACGCGACGCGTTCAGCTCGTCGAAGGTCGCGGCCGGCGCGGAGGTCTGCCCGCGCCGTTCGAGCACCCGCACTCCGAGATCTGCCAGCGGCTCGACGCGATGCACGACAGGATCGGGGCCGTCGCCGAACACCCGCACGAGCGGTAGACCCAGCGCGGCACGGGCGCCCGCGAACACGGCCCCCGCAGAAGCGGCCTCCCGCCCCCAGAAGCTCGCGTCTTGATCGAACACGACGGCGAGCGAGAGCGGCCCCAGCCCGGTGTCGGCCCGCAGAGTGGTGTGCTCGGACACGAGGCTGATGCTGGCCTCACCTCGCTCGGCCAGGGTGCCGCCGTGAACAAAACCATCCAGGCTCGCGCCGGCGCCGAGGGCGGTACCAAATCCCAAACCCGCCAAGGGCCCGAGCGCGGCGGGCGCGTCGATGGCGTCGCCTCGCCTGCCGATCCCGATCGCTCCAAACGAGCCAACGAAGCCGCCACCGCTCGTGCCGACCGCGGCGCGCGCGTGATCGAACCGCCGCGTCGCGGGCTCCAGCTCGCGCGTGGCCTCGAGGCCGCGCGCGCCCCGGATGGCGTCGACGCGAAACGCCCCCACCGCGCCCGTTCGGCCGGCCACGGAGCCATGTGCGTCGACCGACAGCAGGCTGTGTTGCAGGTGATCCCAACGCACCTTGGTCGTCGTCGCGGGGGTCGTGAGACGCGTCTCGAGATCGACGCCCCCCGCGAGGTACCCCGCGCCGAACACGTCGAGCGCCGAGAGGGTCGCACCGCGTCGCCCTCCGAGCGGCAAGTGCACACCGCTGCCCACGAGGAGTCCGTCAGCGCCACGCCAAGCAACCCGCGGCGCGAGCAGGCCCACGCGATCCGGCGACCTGAGCCAGAGGATCGGAGACCAGAACACGGGCACGTCATCGATGCGAAGTGTGGCGTCCTCGACGAACAGATCGGTCGGCGGCGCGACGATGGCCCGGGAGAATCCGAAACTGACCGGCGCGTTCGGACAGCGGCAGAATGCAACACGACCCGTGCCGTCGAGCTCCACGCCGCGGGCCGTTCGGCGCAGCGTCAGGCGCTCGCTGGTCAACCGGTAGCGATCGACCCGGATCGTCACGTGCTCGGACAGCGCTAGCAGCTTCAGCTCCGGGTCGAGCTCGACCTTGCCGGCCTCGAAGTCGACCCAGTACTCGGCGCGAGCTGGCGCGGCATCATCAGCGCGCGCTCGCCCCGACGTCAGGGCGAGCGTCGCCAACAAGAGGACGCCAGCGGCACGAGCCGTCACGCCCAGCGCTCGGGGCTCACTGACTGGGGCCGCGCTTCGAGCTGCGTGTTCGGCCCGACCTGCCGCCCTTGGGCGGGAGCGTCTTGCCAGTCCTGGAGACGCGCGCCTCGGGCACGAAGTCGCTGCGCTCCGAGTAGGACTTCTGGGCCTTGGGCAGGTCGATGTAGAGCACCATGCTGCCCCGCGGGCCATCCACGATCCGCTGCTTGACCGTCACGTTCTCGCGCAGCTCGAGCACCAACTGCGCCCCACCCGCGTCGGCCTTCAGCTTGGCGCGCGCCAGTGGCGTGTCGAAGTACTCCGTGACCAGTGCGTTCGTGTTGTTGTGGACCGCGACCTGAGCCCCCGCCAAAACGAAGGTCGGCATGCCGGAGGTGTTGGGCGCCGTGACGCTCACCTTGCGTGTGACCTGGACCCAGACCTGGCTCGAGCCGTCCGCGAGCATGCGAAACCCGGGATAGGTCGCGATCGGCGTGTTGGGGTCGAACTTCACCCGCTTGCGTGGCCGCCACTTGCCCTTTTTCGCCGGTTTGTCGGTCCACGAGTAACCGGGAGTCAGCGTCGGCTTCTTGTCTTTTTCGTCCTCGGCCTTTGCATCACCCCCGGCGTCCTTCGCCGCTTCGGCCTTGTCGTCCGCCTTGGACGGCGTCTTGGCGGGCGCGGGCGGATCCGCGGGTTTGGGCTGGGCACCTGCGGGGGTCGCCAGAGCCGCGAGCACGGCCAAACTTCGAAGAGTGCGAATCAACGCGCGCATGAATGCCATTGGAGCACGCGCCCTCCGCGCCGGCCAGCTTGTGTAGGGCGGCGCGCAAAACCGAGCCTCCGGGGCGGCTGCGGCGGCAGGGGTGTGGCAGTGCTGGCCCACTCACCGTAAACAACCGGCTTCGTCGGATCGAATTGGCAGGGCCGGGTCCGCGCCTGCGCCGCGCTGAATTCGAGTCAAATGCCCGAGACCACAGGGCTTGGCCGAGCCGAGGCCGCGCGCGGCACGATGCGTGCACCCTCTGGCGTTCGTGGCCGTCGAACTTTACGAAATCCGCCGAGATGGCCATCCTGGAAGCAATTTCGTTTTCCGGGCGTATGAGGCAGGTGAGGCATTCTCGCCGAGGGAGAGGCTGTAGATGAAGACGCGACGCACGCTGATGATGTTCTTGGCCATGCTCAGCTGGACGCTGTTCGCGGCGGGCGCCAGCGCGGAGCCCAGCGAAGAAGCGAAGCGCCTGATGAAGAGCCGGGACTCGGAGCGCTACGAAGTCGAGACCGAGCACAGCTCCACCAAGGCCGGCGCGGCGCGCGTCCACATCGCGGCCCCCGTGGCCAGCGTCAAGAAGACGGTCAGCGACTTCAGAAACTACTCCAAGTTCATTTCCAAGTTCGACAAGGCCAAGGTCGTGGGCCGCAACGGCGACAAGACGGACGTCTACCTGCAGGTGCCGATCCTGAAGGGCGCAGCCAAGATCTGGGCTGTCGTGCGCTTCGAGCCGCTCAAGACCGTGAATGGCGAAGAGGTCCTCGAAGGCCACATGGTCAAGGGCAACGTCAAGCGTATGGATGCTTGGTGGCGCATCAAGAAGATCGACGACGACAACACCCAGCTCAACCTCGAGCTCCTGATCGTGCCGAAGCTCCCCGTGCCGGGCTCGATGGTCACCGGTGAAGTGAAGTACGCTGCCGACGAGGCCGTCATGGGCTCGCGCAACCGCACCGAAGATCAGTGGAACGCCAAAAAGAAGAAGAAGTGACCGCGCTCGCGGAGGCTGCCCATTGAACCAGGGCTCCTCCCGACCAGACCTCACGGCACAGCCCCAGAGGCGAGCTCCCGATTCGGAAGCTCGCCTCGTGGCGTTTGTCGCGGCCGCGCTGTCTCTGGCATGCACCCGCTCGCCCGCCCCTCCCGACGCGAGCCCCGCGCCCAGCGTCGCCGCATCCGCGGCACCGAGCAGAGCCGCATCGGCGGAGGGCTCTCCCCCTCGCTGGCTGGGGGAAGGCTGCCACGCCGGCAGCGGGACGACCGGCTCGATGAGTGAACGCCACAGCCGGGTGAGCGAGGCGTGCGCGCCGGGCTCCCTCCCCCTGGGTCCGACCAAGACGCTGAAATCTGGCGGCGAATTCCGGGTGGATTTGCCCAAGACGGCGGGCTGCGCGCGCATCTTGGCCGTCGCCGAGGACCCGACCAGCGACGTGACCCTGGAGCTCGTGGACGAGCGCGGCGAGCGCCAAGCAGTCGACACCCTGCCGGGCTCGGTTGCGCTGCTCGGACCGCGGGGGCCAGTGTGTTTTGCCGAGGGTACGACCTGGACCGTGCGCGTGAGGCTGGCTCGCGGCAGCGGTGATGTGCAGGTCAGCGTCCACCTGATGCGCTGAGGCGCGCCTCGCCGCGGCCGCACGCGCATCAACCCGAGGTCCGCATCAGGCTCCAGAGCACCGCACCGTTGCGCCGCACTTCACCGATGGCACGGCCGGACTCTGCACGACCGCGCACCAGCGTCAGCTCGCCCTGGGGCTCGAGCGTGACGCGCGTCCGCATGCGGCGGGCCTCGAGGAGCAGGCGCCAGAGCTCCGGCGAGACGTCGGGCGGCGCCGTGAGAGTCACGCTCGGTCGCCCCAGCCCATCGATGGCGGACACGAGTGCGCCGAGCTCACTGCCGTCGCCGAGCGGAAGCGCACGCGCCGCGAGCGCGCGCCGTGTTCCGCCCACGAGCGGATTGACGCTGGCGCTTACGGTCGCGGTCTGCCCGAGCGCGCCGAGCGAGAGACACACGAGCACGACGACGTGGAACACACGCGCACGGCGGACGGAGCCGGTGCGCACGGCGAGCCAACCGAGACCGAAGCTCGCCAGGAGCGCGATGAACGGCAGCGCGAGCTCGACCCGCGGCGGAAATGTGGTGAGCACTTCCGGGGTCAGCGGCGGGCCAACCACGGCGAACAGGCAGCCGATGACGGCCAGTGCGCCGAGCGCGTGACGATCCCGCCTCGGACGCAGGGTGCCCGCCGCAAAACGCCGGGCCAGGTGGCCGTGGATGATCACACAAAACCCCACCAGCACCGCCAGCATCAGCGCAAACGGCAGGGTCTGCGCCAGCTGGGCGAGGGCGAAGGCGCCGGGAACCGGCGGGCGCTCGATGAGCTTCCCGCCGAAATTGCCGGGCGTGATGCTGGGCGCGAGCGGTGTGAGGAGGACCCGGGCGACCAGCGCTGGACTCGCGCGCCAGAGCGACGGCGACAGCACCAGGAGCGCGACCGGGGCCAATGGCAGCGCAAACAAGAGCAGCGCCGGCAGCGGCACTCCGCCCGCCCTGAGCGCGCGCACCCGCCCACTCTGCTTCAGCCAGACGAAGTGCGGAACGATCACCGCGAGCACCCACAGCGTGCCGAGCGACAGCGCCGACCCGACCCCGAGTGCGAGCGCGCCGAAGACGGCCCACGCGCTGCTGCAACGTGCACCGGGCTCACGCAGGTGCGCCGGGCCCAGCGCGCGAACGTGCGCCGCGAGCACCACACAGAACATCGAAGCGACGAGCGCGCCCTCCGCCAGCACCACCACCGAGTGAGCAAAGCGCGGCAGCACACACAAGAGCAGGGCCCCGACGCTGGCGAGCGCGCGGCCGCGGGATGGCCGCAGCAAGAGATAGAGCGAGAGCGGTGCGAGAGCGCCGAGCGCGAGCCAGGGCAAACGCATCGCGGTCAAGCTGTCGACGATACCGATGCGCCCGAGGCTGAGCTTCGACCACGCGCCGAGCAGCAGCAGCGGGCCGGCCGCGAGCCGAGCGCGCTGCTCGGGCAGAAACAGCTGCGACAACCCGCGGGACGCCACCCGCTTGATCAGCTCCGTGCTCTGCTCGATGCCGCCGAGGGTCGACAGCTCGGCACCCGCCGGTGCCGTGTATCGCGACAGGACCACGAAGAACACGAGCGCGGCCGCGTAGACGCCGCAGGCGTAGAGGACGAGGCCGAGCCGAGCGCGCCGGTCCAAGACCTCACCTCCAGAGCAGCGTCGAGAGCGCCTCGACCGCCGCGAGCAGCGCGAGCGCCCAGGGCGCGAAGCGGGATGCCTTCGAGAGTCGGTCGCTCACCTCGGCGGATTTGCCCGGGTCCGAGCCCCGCCGCAAGCCTCACGCGAGGCTTCACCCGGGGCAGTGGCCCGTGTACGCTCTGACCTGCCATGCGCTTCGGCTCCTTCGTCACCCTCGCCCTGCTCGCGCTCGCAGGGGTCACGGGCTGCGAATCCGCTCACATCAAGGACGCCTACGTCTCGCTCGACGGCGACGGGCGACGTCTGCCAAAGGATGGCTGCGTCCGCCCGACCAAGCTCGACGGTGCGACGCCCAATCACTACTGGGTCTTCGTCGAGATGCTCTCGTTCAAGGACGACACGATTCTGACTCCGGTGCTCCGAGACCTGAACAGCAACAGCTACCTGTCCTGGGATCTGACGGAGCCCCAGTCCGACGAGATCCTCGAGTACAGCAACGTGGCGCCCGGCAAGGGCGACCACAAGATCAGCTGGGAGCAGCTGGGACCGCCGCTCGGAAGTCAGGACTACGGCCCGCTGCCGGAAGGCCTGTTTGCGTGGGAGTTCTACCTGGACGACCACGACTCGCCGGATGCACGGGTCGAGTTCGCGGTCAGCGGCAACTGCAAGTGAGCTTCGCTCCCCGACGCCCTCAGCCGTCGTCCTTCATCTTCTTGATGATGGCGTTGTAGCGGCGATCCTTGCGCAGCGGACCAAACTCGCTCTGGGTGCGCGAGCGGCGAATCCAATCATCCAACGAGTTGTGCGAGCGCAAGAACTTGGGACGTCGGAGCGATTTGGCTATTTCCAGCGCCTTTTCGAAGTTCGACACACACTGGTCGACGTCGCTCTTCAGGCAGTACCCGCGCGCCGAGTGATAAAAAGCCTCGGCGCTGCTGTCCCAGTTCTTCTTGGCGATGCCGAGGTGCCGAATGGCGTCGTCGGCCGATCGCTTGCGCAAGAGCGCGTAAGAGATCCCCATGCGCAGGTAGTAGTGCTCGTACTCGGGCAACACACAGCCCTTGTCGTGGAGCTTCTCCGCCGCTTCGTAGAACTCGATCGAAGCATCGGCGCCTTCGCTCTCCTTCACGGTCTTGTCGAACAGCGAAGCGTCGCCGCGCCAGACCCGGACCGTGGCGCTGTTCGGGTACTGCTTCATCAGGTGCTCGAGCAGGCGCTGCGCGGTCTTGTAGTCCTTGTCCTTGAACGCCGTCACGGCCGGACGGAACTCCCCCTGCCCCGGGTCCATGCTGGCGCCACCCGGACACACTCCGGGTGTGGTCGCCACCGGCGCGGTCGAGACAGGCGGGGGCGGCGTTGGCTCCGACTTGCTCTTGCAGGCCAGGAGCGCGGCGAGGAGTGCCGCCACGGCGGCGACGCGATCGAGCGGGGTCATCGGGGCCATCAAACGTCGGCTGCCCCGGTCCCGCAATCACTACGGGCCCTCGACCTCTCTTGCGCGGCGCGTCAAACCGTGGCCCAATGCGCCGCCCTTCGCAGCCTTTCCGAGCCGAGAACGCAGAAAGCCATGGCCGGTCACCCCGTCACAAGCCATTGCCCGAGGAACCGATGAGATTGCCGACCGCGAGCGGTCTGTACGACCCGCGCTTCGAGCATGACGCCTGCGGGGTCGGTTTCATTGCGAACCTCCACGGCACAGCCTCCCACGGCATCGTCGAGCGCGGCATCGGCATCCTCTTGAACCTCGAACATCGAGGCGCCGCCGGCTGTGATCCGCTGTCCGGAGACGGCGCCGGCATCCTGATTCAAATTCCGCACGCGCTCTTCGCGGCCGAGCTCGCGCCGCGGCTCAGCTTGCCCCCGCCCGGTGAATACGGCGTCGGCTGCGTCTTCCTGCCGCGCGATGCGTCCGCGCGTGCCCGCTGCCAGCAAGTGCTGGAGGACAAGATCCTGGGCACCGGCCAGCGACTCCTGGGCTGGCGCGAGGTGCCCGTGAATGAGGAGGCGCTCGGCCCGGTCGCGCGCCAGAGCGCGCCGGTGATCGCGCAGGTGTTCATCGGCTCGACGACGAAGGATCAGGCCAGCTTCGAGCTGAAGCTGTTCGTGATCCGCAAGTGGGCAGAGCGCACGGTCCGCGAGAGTGACATCCCGGAGCGCGACGCTTTTTACGTCCCGAGTTTGTCGAGCCGTACGCTCGTCTACAAAGGCCTCTTACTCGGCCACCAGCTCGCCAAATTCTATCGAGATCTCGAGGACCCTCGGGCGGTCAGCGCGCTTGCCATGGTGCATCAGCGCTTCAGCACCAACACGTTCCCCACCTGGCACCTCGCGCAGCCGTTCCGCCTGCTCTCACACAACGGCGAGATCAACACCGTACGCGGCAACGCTCAGTGGATGCATGCACGCGAGCAGCTGTTCGACGGGCGCGTATTCGGCGAAGAGGTCCGCCACATCTTGCCCACGATCACCCCGGGTGGCAGCGACTCGGCGCAGCTCGACAACGTCGCGGAGCTCCTGCTGCACGCCGGCCGCTCCCTGCCACACGTGATGATGATGCTGGTGCCCGAAGCGTGGCAGAACGATCGGGGCATGCCCCAGCACCAGCGTGATTTCTACGCCTATCACGCCTGCCTGATGGAACCCTGGGACGGCCCCGCCGCCCTCACCTTCACCGACGGCCGTCAGATCGGCGCCATCCTCGACCGCAACGGTCTGCGCCCGGCACGCTGGATGGAGACGCGGGACGGGCTGGTCGTGTTGGCCTCGGAGACCGGGGTCATGGACGCGGAGCCGTCGCAGATCGCGCGCAAGGGTCGGCTCGAGCCGGGCCGCATGTTTCTGGTCGATCTGGAGGCCGGGCGCATCGTCGAGGACGCCGAGATCAAGCTCTCCGTCGCCGAGCGCAGGCCCTACGGCAAGTGGCTGGGCGACAACGCCATCCACCTCGACGAGCTCGACGACGTCCCCCACACGGTCGAGCCCCCTGACCCAACCAGCCTCAGGAACGCCCAGCACGAGTTCGGCTACACCACCGAAGATCTGCGGCTGATCTTGGCGCCCATGGCCGAGAAGGGGGAAGAGCCCACCGGCAGCATGGGCACCGACACGCCCTTGGCGGTGCTGTCCGATCGCCCGCAGCTCCTGTTCAACTACTTCAAACAGCAGTTCGCACAGGTCACCAACCCGCCCATCGATCCGATCCGCGAAGCGCTGGTGATGAGCCTGCGCAACTTCATGGGCGGTGAGGGCAACCTGCTGTTCGAGCTGCCGGACCACGCGCAGATGGTCGAGTTGCCGAGCCCGGTGCTCATGAACGAGGACCTCGCGACCCTGCGCGGCACTCACCAGATCCATTTCCGGAGCCCGGCGACCTTGCCCATGGTCTATCCGGTGGCCGAGGGCGGCCGCGGGCTGAAGGCAGCGCTCGACGAGCTGTGCCGGCAAGCGTCGCTGGCCATGCTCAACAACCACAGCGTGCTCGTGCTGTCGGACAAGAGCGCGACCGCGCACATGGCGCCGCTCCCGAGCTTGCTCGCTCTGGGCGCGGTTCACAGTCACCTGATGCGCAACGGCACGCGGATGCGCGTCGGCATCTTGGTGGAGACCGGCGAGGCCCGCGAGGTCCACCATTTCTGCCTGCTCTTCGGCTTCGGCGCCGGCGCAGTGAACCCCTATGTCGCGCTCGACACGGTGGCAGAGTTGGCGCGACAAAACCTGCTGCCGGGCGTGACCGATCCGCACGTCGCCCAGAAGAACTACGTCAAGGCCGTGAACAAGGGCCTGCTCAAGGTCATGAGCAAGATGGGGATCAGCACCCTCCAGAGCTACCAGGGCGCGCAGATCTTCGAGGCCATCGGCCTCGGCCCGGACGTGATCGAGCGCTATTTCACCGGCACCACCTCGCGCCTCGGCGGCGTGGGACTCGAAGGCATCGCCGAAGAGTGCCGGCGCCGCAACGAGGCGGCGTGGCCGAAGCGCGCCCAACCCGCCAGGAGTTTCGCCCCCGGGGGTCAGTATCACTTCCGCGCCCAAGGGGAGCGCCACCTGTGGAGTCCCGAGGTCGTCACCGCGCTGCAGCGTGCGGTGCGCGAGGAGGACGTGAACAGTTACCGCGAGTACTCCGACATCGTGAATCAGCAGTCACGCGGCCCCATCACCTTGCGCGGGCTCTGGAACTTGGTCCCGGCGGAAGCGCGCATCCCGCTCTCGGAGGTGGAGCCCGCGACCGAAATTGTCCGCCGCTTTGCCACCGGCGCCATGAGCTTTGGCAGCATCAGCGCCGAGGCCCACGAGAACCTGGCCATCGCGATGAATCGCATCGGCGGCAAGAGCAATACCGGTGAGGGCGGCGAGCGCGAACAGCGCTTCGCTCGGCTGCCGAACGGGGACAGCAAACGGAGCGCCATCAAACAGGTGGCCAGTGGGCGTTTTGGCGTCACCACGCACTACCTGGTCAACGCCGACGAGCTGCAGATCAAGATCGCACAGGGCGCAAAACCCGGCGAGGGCGGCCAGCTTCCGGGCCACAAAGTCAACGCGGTGATCGCAGCCACTCGCCACTCGACCCCCGGCGTCACGCTGATCTCGCCGCCCCCGCACCACGACATCTACAGCATCGAAGATCTGGCGCAGCTGATCTTCGACCTGAAGATGGTCAACCCGACGGCGCGTGTGAGTGTGAAGCTGGTGGCCGAGGCGGGCGTGGGCACGATCGCGGCCGGAGTGGCCAAGGCTCGAGCCGACGTGATCCTGATCTCGGGCTACGACGGAGGCACCGGCGCGGCGCCCCTCACCAGCATCCAGCACGCCGGTGTGCCGTGGGAGCTCGGGCTCGCCGAGGCCCATCAGGTGTTGGTCAAGAACGATCTCCGCAGTCGCGTCGTGGTGCAGACGGACGGCCAGATGCGCACCGGCCGCGACGTGGTGATCGCCGCGCTGCTCGGCGCGGAGGAGTTCGGCTTTGCGACCGCCCCACTCGTGGCGAGCGGCTGCATCATGATGCGCAAATGTCACCTCAACACCTGCCCGGTGGGTGTGGCCACCCAGGATCCAGTCCTGCGCAAGAAGTTCGCGGGACAGCCGGAGCACGTGATCCGGTTCATGTTCTTCGTAGCCGAAGAGGCGCGCGAGCTGATGAGCCAGCTCGGCTTTCGTAGCGTGGAAGAGATGGTGGGCCGTGTCGATCGCCTGCGCGCGCGGGACGTGAGCAGCCACTGGAAGGCCGCGTCTTTGGATTTTTCTGCCCTGCTCACCCCAGCCGAGCGCGGAGCGGGCCAGCAGGTGGTGAAGAGCTGCGCGCAGGAGCACGGCACCGAACGCTCGTTGGATCACGAGCTGATGGAGCGCGTGCGCCCGGCCATCGAGCAGAAACAGCCGCTGCGACTCACGCTGCCGATCAAGAACGTGCACCGCACGGTCGGCGCGATGATCGCCGGCGAGATCGCCCGACGCCACGGGCACGACGGCCTGCCGGACGGCACCTTGACCCTCGAGTTCGAGGGCAGCGCCGGCCAGAGCTTCGGCGCATTCGCGGTCAACGGCATGCACCTTCACCTCGAGGGCGACGCCAACGACTACGTCGGCAAGGGCCTTTCGGGCGGCAACCTGAGCGTGCGTCCCCCGCGCGGTGCGACCTTCCGCTCCGACGAGAGTGTGCTGATCGGTAACGTCGCGCTGTATGGCGCGACCAGTGGGCGGGCCTTCATCAGCGGGGTCGCCGGCGAGCGATTTGCCGTGCGCAACAGCGGCGCGGTGGCGGTGATCGAAGGCGTCGGCGACCACGGCTGTGAGTACATGACCGGCGGCCGGGTGTTGGTGATCGGCAAGACCGGCCGCAACTTCGCCGCAGGCATGAGCGGGGGTCTGGCGTACGTGCTGGACGAAGACGGTGGTTTCGAGTCGCGCTGCAACCTGGACCTGGTCGAGCTCGAGGCCCTCAGCTCTGACGACGCGACGTTCGTGGCCGAGCTCTTGACGGAGCATCGCAACGCGACCGGCAGCGAGAAGGCCGCCGAGCTGCTGCTGCGCTGGGACGAGATCCGCGGACAGCTGATCAAGGTCGTGCCCATCGAGTACCGGCGCGCGCTCGAGCGAGCCGGCGCCGCCGACGCCGGCGAACCCACGGAGGGTGAACCCTTGCCGGAGCCCCACGGAAGTCGCCAGAGCGCGGGAGCCGGCTGATGGGCAAACCGACCGGATTCCTCGAATACTCGCGGGAAGAGCCGCCAAAACGCCCGGTGGACGAGCGGGTCAAGGACTACCGCGAGATCGAGCTGCCGCTGATCGACGAGCGCCTGGCGCACGAGGGTGCTCGCTGCATGGAGTGCGGCATTCCGTTTTGCAACAGCGGCTGCCCGCTCGCGAACCTGATCCCGGAGTGGAACGACCACGTCTACCGCGGGCGCTGGGATGATGCGATTGACAGCCTGCACGCGACCAATAACTTCCCGGAGATCACCGGGCGGGTATGCCCCGCGCCGTGTGAAGCCTCTTGTGTGCTCGGCATCAACGCCGAGCCCGTGAGCATCAAGCTCCTGGAGAAGTCCATCGCGGACCACGCCTTTGATCGGGGCCGCATCGTGCCGCGGCCACCAGCGAGCCGCAGCGGCAAGAAGGTCGCCGTGGTCGGCTCGGGCCCGGCCGGGCTGGCGGCGGCGCAACAGCTGAACCGCGCCGGGCACAGCGTCGTGGTGTTCGAACGCGACGACCGCATCGGCGGCCTCCTCACCTACGGCATTCCGGACTTCAAGCTCGAGAAACACTGGGTCCAAGCCCGCGTCGAGCAGATGCGCGCAGAGGGCGTCGAGTTCCGCACCGGGGTCGACGTGGGCAGCGCTCCTTCGACCACGCAACTCACGACGGAGTTCGACGCGGTGTGTCTGAGCATGGGTTCGCGCGCGCCCCGCGATCTGCCCGTGCCGGGGCGGGAGCTCGCGGGCATCCATTTCGCGATGCAGTTCCTGGAGCAGCAGAACCGCAGGCTGGCCGGTGACCGCATCGCGAGCGACGCCGAAATCCTCGCCACCGGCAAACACGTGGTGGTGATCGGCGGCGGCGACACCGGCAGCGACTGTATTGGCACGGCACACCGCCAAGGCGCGGTGAGCGTGACGAGCCTCGAGATCATGCCTCGCCCTCCCGACTCGCGCGCGCCGAGCACGCCTTGGCCCCAGTGGCCGCTCATGCTTCGCACGTCGACCTCACACCAAGAAGGCGGAGAGCGCTCGTTCAGCGTGTCGACCGAGCGTTTCAGCGGCGAAGACGGCAGAGTCATGGCGCTGCACGGCGTGGAGGTGGAGTCGATCGCCGGTCGTTTCCAGCGCGTCGCCGGTACCGAGTTCGAGCTGCGTGCCGAGCTCGTGCTCCTGGCGCTGGGCTTCTTGCATCCGCAAAAGACAGGGCTGCTCGAGGCGCTAGGAGTTGCGCTCGATCGTCGGGGCAATGTTGCGGTCGATGCCAAGTTCGCCACCAACGTGCCCGGCGTGTTTGCCGCGGGCGACTGCCAGCGCGGTCAGAGTTTGGTGGTCTGGGCCATCGCGGACGGGCGCCGCGCGGCGCACGCGATCGACGAGCGACTGATGGGTCGAAGCGAGCTCTACTGAGCCTTGGCCCCCAACTTCGGGCGCGTGCGGGCTATCGCCGAACCGCTCGGATGTGGAATACTGAGGGGACTTGGCCCAGCTTCCGCGCAAGCGCCCCCCCAAACGCCCGCCACGCCCGGAGCCGCGCGTCCCGGTGACTCCGCCGGAGAAACCACGCGACCCGCACGACTCGTCACCGGAGATCCAGATCGGATTTGCGCCGGCGGGCCGCGAAACCCTGGCCGCCATGACCACGGACAGGCGACCGCGGACGGACGCTCCGGAGCTCGAGTTCCACCTCGTGCCTGCTGGACGCGAGACGCTGGCGGCGATCACCGCGGAGCTCATTCCACCGAGCGCTCGCGCGAGCCTCCCAGGTGATCTGCCCGACGAGGCCCCGACCGGGATCCGGCCACGCCAACGCACGCGGGGGTTCTCCGAGCCGCCGCCGGAGCGCGCTCAGCCCCGTATGACCATGCCGGGAGTAGCCCCACCGCCCAACGCGCCGCGAGGTCAAAAGCCCGAGCGCGTGAGCAAGGACACCATCGACCTGCTGGCGTCCGCGATGCTCGATCCCAACGCGCCGCCCTCGAGCGCGCGGCTTCGGGCTCAGGCCCTCGGCGTGTTCGAGCTGGTGACCTTCGTGGTCAAGGGGGACGACATCGGACAGCTCTCGACCGAGGCCACGCGCCGCGAGTTCGTGGCTGAACGCCTCATGCATCGGCTGCCGATCTCCACCGTCGATCAGATCGACCGGGTCGACGTCACGCCGTGGACGGTTCGCGGCACCTTGATCTTGCGCGTCTGGTGCAAGGTCCGCCCACCGCTCCGCTGAGGCGACCGTATCAATGCGGTTCGGGTGTCTCCACCGGGGCGCGCGTTGGGCTCGGACGCTCGAGCCGGTCACAGGAGGGTTGATCGCCGATGGCACAAGCCCGCTCGTGGGCGCGGCGCGCGCGCGCGGGATCGGCGCCACCCGTGACCTTGCCGTCTTCGACGAGCAGAGCCAACGCGCGGCAGCCCATGACCGAGCCCGCGCCACAGGCGCGCTCGAACAGCTCGAGCGCGCGTGCCTCGTCCTTGGCGACTCCGCGGCCGCCGAGCAGCATGCGCCCATGACCATGGCAGCCATCGGCGTCGCCGCCGTCACAGGCCTTCTGGAACAGACTCACCGCGAGCTCCAGGTCCTGCGCGGTACCGATGCCGATGAACTTCGCGATGGCGAGGCCACCGCACGCCGCGGGGTTGCCAAGGTCACACCCCTTCTGGAAGAGCTGCGCGGCCTTGGCCTGATCTTTCGCCACCCCGCGACCCTTGTCGTAGCGCTTGCCAAGTGAGGCACACGCCTCCGCCTCGCCGCCCTCGCAGGCCCGCTCGAAGAGCTGAGTCAGCTTCGCCCCATCGACCGCGCCGACCTGCCCGCTCTCCATGAGTCGAGCCAGCTGACCACAGGCCGCGGCGTCATTGCCGTTACAGGCCCGTTCGAGCAACTCGCGCGCAGCCTTCAAATCGCTCGGTGCCTCGAGCCCAACCATGCGGGACAGTCCGAGCTGCCGGCAGGCGAGGAGCTCGCCTTTCTCACAACGCACGGAGAGCGCCGCGTCGATGCTCTTTTCCCGCGCCGGCCGCAGCCAGCCGAGCGCCGCCACAGCGCTCGCCCCGAGCGTCAGACCGACGACAAAGGGCACCAACATGGAACGCTCAGCCGGACTCGGCGCCGTCAATCGGGATGCAGGCGCGCGACGCCGGACCGGCGCGGCGGGCGCGTCACTCGCGCGCTCGCCAGCGGCGGAGGCTTCGCTGTCGTCCTCGACGGCCGCAGCCCGGCGTCCCGGCTCCGGCTCCGCCTGGTCCTCGCCGTCTCGCGCTAAGTCTCGTTCCTGGGTCGACACCGGGCAGAGGCCTAGCATCCATGGGTGTGCGCTGGCACGCGCGGAACGCCGCGGCACCGGGCCCGACGCTGTGTCTTCGGAGCCCACGGCCGAAACGGCGCAAACGCGCGCCTCCAGGCGGAAAATCAACGGCAAATTCCCGGGTGAGCGCCCGCGAATGGGCGCCCGCTGGCTGCGCTTCCGAAGTGCGATCCCAGCCGCCCGCCTGGCGTTGTAGGCTCGGGCTCCCATGCGACCCGAGCACCGCGAGCGAGCCCGAATCGAGGCCGCCACCCGCGTCGTGGACCGTTACGTTGCGACCGTGAAAGGCCCCGAGGAAGTGGGGCTCGAAGCCCTGGTCAGCGACACGCTATATCACGAGCGCAGGCGGCTGGAGAGCGATCATTCAGGCGACTCCCGCATCAGTGACGACCACGCCTTCTATCACCGCGTGCAGAAGCGCTTGCGCCACGCCTCGGCTCGCGACCTGAGAGAGTTGCTGGACGAGATGGCGCTCAGGTTTGCGTCGGAGATCGTCGGAAACTTCGACGACCGGGTGTACAAGCTGTCGACGACCGTGGTCCCGACCGGGCTCAGCGTCTTGCTCAGCGCCATGTCGCCAGGGAAGCTGCGCTCCCTCGGCTCACTGCGCCACGGCCTCTCCGATCACGTGCAGATCCAGGGCGAGGTCGACCACGCGCGCAGCCTGCTGGACCGCGGCACGCTGGTCGTCGTTCCGACCCACTCCTCGCACCTCGACAGCATCGTGCTCGGCTACGCGGTGCACTTGATCGGCTTGCCTCCGCTGCTCTACGGCGCTGGCCTCAACCTGTTCAACAACCCCGTCACGTCGTTCTTCATGAACAACCTCGGCGCCTACCGCGTCGACCGCAAGAAGAGCGCGGCGCTCTACAAGGACGTGCTCAAAGAGTACGCCACCGTCGCCCTCGAGCTCGACTACAACAACCTGTTTTTCCCCGGTGGTACCCGGGCGCGCAGCGGCGCGGTGGAGCAGAAGCTGAAGCGCGGACTGCTCGGCACGGCGGTGCGAGCCTACGTCGGCAACCTGAAGAGCCGGCGCGAAAAACCGAACCTGTACGTCGTTCCTTGCACCATTTCCTACAAACTCGGGCTCGAGGCCGAGACGCTGATCGAAGATCACCTGACCGAGGTCGGCAAGAATCGCTACATCATCGAGGACGACGAGTTCAGCCGCCCGCGGCAGGTGCTGAACTTCATGACGAACCTGGTGTCCCTCGACAGCAAGGTGGTGATCACCTTCAGTCGCCCGCTCGACGTCGTCGGCAACCCGGTGGACGAAGAGGGACGCAGCCTGGACCCGCGCGGACGCACGGTCGACGCGGCGAGCTACGTCACCGCGAACGGCGAGGCCGTATACGACAACCAGCGCGACGAGGAGTACACGAACGAGCTCGCCCGGGCCATCGGTCGCGAGTTCCTCCGGGACAACGTCGCGATGAGCACCCACGTCGTGGGCCACACCCTGCTCCAGATGCTCCGCCAGGAGAATCCCGGCATGGATCTGTATCGCCTGCTCAGAACGGGCGGCAAGTCTCCCTGCGTCCCCTTCCTGGATCTGTGCCGGGAGACCGAGCGGGTGATCGACGCACTGCGGGCGTCGGGCACGGGTCCGCGGCTCTCGGAAGAGCTCCACAAGGGCGCCGAGGCCGTGGTCGACGACGCAATTCGCGCCTTCGGCAGCTACCACGCGCATCCGGCCGCGGTCCGGCGCGGCGACCGTGTGTTCCACGAAGACCGCAACCTGCTGCTTTATTACGGCAACCGCCTGGCGGGGTACGATCTGCGGCGGGCCGCGGCAGCCAAGGGAGAGAACGCAGCATGACGAACGACGACTGCGTTGGAGTGATCGGCGCGGGCAACTGGGGCACCACCCTGGCCAAGGTGCTCGGCGAGAACGGCAAGCGAACCCTGCTCTGGTCGCGCCGCGAAGAGCTGTGTCAGGAGCTGAACAAGAGCCGGGAAAACAGCCAGTATTTGCCGGGATTCCAGCTGCCAGAGACGATCGAGGCGACGACGGATCTCGAGCGGATCTGCACCAGTGCGTCGCTCTTGTTCGCGGTGGTGCCCTCTCACACGATGCGCGAGACGGCGCGCGAGATGGGCAACTACCTGACCGGCGAGCACATCGTGGTGCACGCAACGAAGGGCATCGAACAGGGCAGCTTCCGCCGCATGAGTGAGGTCCTGCGCGAAGAGACCTGCCTGCGAAAGATCGGTGTGTTGTCCGGGCCCAACCTGGCCAAGGAGCTCGCGGCAAAGCAGCCCGCGGGCACGCTGGTCGCAAGCCGCTACGCGGAGGTCTTCGTGCGTGCACACGCGGCGCTGCACAACGACTATTTCCGCGTCTACCACGGGCACGACGTGATCGGCGCAGAGGTCGGCGGCGCCTTCAAGAACATCATCGCCCTGGCGGCCGGTGTTGCGTCGGGGCTCGGGCTCGGCGACAACACCCGTGCGCTCCTCCTGACGCGTGGGCTGTCGGAGATGGCGCGGTTTGGCGTGGCCATGGGAGCAGACGTGCTCACCTTCGGTGGCATGGCCGGCATGGGTGATCTGATCGCGACCTGCTCCTCGCCGCTCTCGCGCAATCATCAGGTCGGCGCGCGACTGGCAAAAGGGGAGAAGCTCGAGGATATCCAGCGGGACATGCGCATGGTGGCGGAGGGGGTGAAGATGTCCAAGGCCGCCTTCGAGTTTGCCAGGGCGAAACGCCTCGATTTGCCCATCGTCGCCGCGATGTACCGCTTGCTCTACGAACACCACGAGGTCCCGCGTTTGCTCGGCGAGCTCATGAGCATCCCGGCAGGGCCCGAGTTCGCAGCGCTCGCGCTGTGACGAAGGCCCAATCGCCGGCTCAGCTCAGCGAAGCTCGTCCGGCATGTGCGCCGCGATGGCGCGTCGCACCGCGTCCATCAGCTCTTCTTTGCGAGCCTCACCGTACTGATTCGGGTCGATGGGCGCACTCAACTGCACGCTGACTCGCGCGCCCGCTCTGACGCTCCCGGTTCGCGCGACCAGCACCTCCCGCGTGCCCGCGATGGTGATTGGCAGGATCCTGGCGCCGGTCTCGAGCGCCAGATGGAACCCGCCTTTCTTGAACGAACCCAGGCGCCCGCTGTCGCTGCGGGTCCCCTCCGGTGCGATCCAGATGCTCGTGCCCTCGGCGAGCGCAGTCTTGGCTCGTTTCAGACTGGCGATGGCCCGCTTGCGATTCTGGCGATCGACCTCGACGAACCCCGCGGCGCGCATCGCGCCCGACCAGACGGGGATCTTGAACAGTTCGCTCTTGGCGACCATGCGCACGCGTTGTTTGAGCACCTGGAACAGCACGGGGATGTCGTACAGCGACTGGTGATTGCTCATGATCACGAACGACTCGTCGATCGGCGCAAGCTCCAGACCAAAGACCTCGATCTCGATGTGCGCATCGTCGAGCAATTGCCGTGACCACCATGCGAGTCGCGCGTCGCACTTCGCAGGGGTCAAACGGCCGATTGCGCTGTCGAGCAGCGTCGGGACCGAGATCCAGGCGGTTTCGGCGACGGCCCGGGTCAGATGCCACAGCGTCATGGTCTTCCCTCGACAAAACCACGGCGACTCGGCGGTCGCCAAGCAAGACCCGAAAGCGCGCAATCGAGGCTCGCTATGGGCTGGCGTCGCAGAGTCGACTGGCATAGGCTCTTCCGGCCTCCGTCAATGGAAGTTTCCTGCAGCAGCTGCCCGGCGCGATTCGCCGTACCCGACGACAAAGTCCGCGGCCGCAAGGTGCGAATCGCGTGCAAGCGCTGCGGTTCGCCGATCATCTTGGATGGAACGCAGCTCTCACCGGCCGCACCCAAAGCCCGAGCGCCGAAGCAGACCGCTGAAGCAGCAGACAAACCGGCTGCAGCGGCATTGAAGCCCGCAGCCGTCGCACCAAAACCCGCAGCCGCAGCTCCCAAGCCTGCGGTTGTCACGCCGAAGCCCGCGCTGGCCGCGCCGAAACCCGCGGCCGTCGCGCCGAAGCCCGCAGTGGCTGCGCCAAAATCTGCAGCGGTCGTGCCCAAACCCGGGGCCGACGCGCCCAAACCGGCAACGTCGGCGCTGGGTGCCAAGGGCCTGACCTCACCCCGTCCGGGCGCGAGCCCGTCGGCTCCAAAGGTAGCTCCCCCCAGGGACGACAACGACTGGAGCGCGCTCTCAGAGAGCGCCGGCAAACCCGCGGCTTGGCGAGAGCCCGCCGCGGCGCTGCCGACTCCCGCAAGCGTGCCGCGCCCTGCTGCGACGGCTGCAACCAAGGGCGTCAGCTTCGCCAAGAAGACGATGTTGGGCGGCCTCGAGCCCCCTCCCGGGGCGGCGCCCGCTC
The DNA here is from genome assembly GCA_016706225.1 of Myxococcales bacterium. Classification (NCBI taxonomy): domain Bacteria; kingdom Pseudomonadati; phylum Myxococcota; class Myxococcia; order Myxococcales; species Myxococcales bacterium. Next base: position 794,516 of record JADJKB010000025.1, on the reverse strand, counting down.
CGCCCCGTGCCGCGCCCCCACCGGCGCGCGATCAGAAGGCGCCCGCCAATCGCACGCCGTTCGGCGCCGCCCCGCCCACGGCGGGACCGCCCAGCGCCCGGACAAGCAAGCCCGACCTCGCCGACGGCGATGGAGCGGAGCCCGAATGGACCGTCGCCCTGACCGACGAGCACCACGAAGAGATGGGGACCCCGGAGCTGGTCCAGCTCTACGTTCGAGGGAGCATCGATCAGGAGACGTTCATCTGGGCCGACGGGATGGAGGACTGGAAGCGGCCCTGGGAAATCCCGATGATCGCCGCCGCCCTCGGCGCGCGCGGACTGTCGCCTCTGGCCGCCGTCGCCGACGCCGACGACGACTACCCGATGGACGAACCGGCGGAGGAGGACGCGACGATCGTGGCCTCGCTCGGCGCGATCGGTCCGCCTTCGAGCCGCGGCAAGCTCTCTTCCGGCGTGTGGCACGAGCCCGGTCGCGACGACAACGAGATCGGCTTCGAGGACGTGACGGTCTCCCTGGACAGCAAGGGCGCCATGGAGCTGTTGAGCTCGGCCAGGGCCCCCGGTGGGCGACTGCCACAGCGCTCCAAGCCCGAGATGTTGGCGGATCAATTCGACGACGTGCCCACGCGCATCGAAGAAGAGCACGCGGTTGCAGTCCCGCCGCCGAGCGGGCTCAGTCACGATGTCGACGACCTCCTGTCCGACATGGACGAGCGCACGCTGGCGATGGAAGACGGCTTCCAGGCGGTGTCTCGCCCGATGTCGTCGTCGGTCGTGCTCGACGACGACGACACCACGATGGAGCAACGGCTCTCCGCGGAGGCCGCGGCGGGCGGCAACCAGCTCTTCGCAAGCTCCGCTTCACCCGACGAACAAGCGCAGGAGTTGTTTGGAGGTCTCGATCTCGGCGCACCGCCGGGGCGCGATCAACCTCTCGACTCGCTGTGGGAACCAACCGGGATCCAGCCCGTCTCTTCGCCATACGGGGCTCCCGGCGCGATGCCCATGCCGCAGCCGAACGCTCCCTACTCGGCAGCGCAGCCGGCGCCGAAGAAGTCGCGCGCGCTGGGCTGTGTGCTCGTGATGCTGTTCCTCCTGATGATCGTGGCGGGCGCTGGGGTCTCGTTCTACCTCAAACAACCGCCGAGCCTGTACGGCCCCGACGGGCGTCCGAAGATCCCCGGGCTGTCGCAGTGACGACTCGCCTCGCCCACTAGCCGCGATGTCCATCGCCTTCCTCGCTGCGAGCGCCTGCCTGGCGCTGATCGCGCTCGCGTTGATCGCGCGTCAGCGCTGAGCCCCGTCTCAAGGATGGATGTACACGAGCGTACCCTGCTCGGTGGAGTCACCCGCGTACGCTGCGTGCCAGTGTGTGGGCACCTCGGGGGTCACCCACATGAACACGAAGCGTGCGTCGATTGGCGCGAGGTTCACACAGCCGTGGGAGCGAACCCTGCCGAAGTCGTCGTGCCAGTACGCGCCGTGCAGCGCGTAGCCACCTTTGAAGTACATCACCCACGGCACGTCACGCAGCTCGAACTCGTGATCGGCCACGTCCGAGTCCATCGTGGTCGTGATGTGCTTCTGATAGATGCGAAAGGTCCCGCGCGGAGTGCTCAGGGTCTTGCCCGGTTCACCGAGCCCGTCCTTGCCGCTCGAGACGAGGGTGACATACACTGGCCGGTCACCTTCCCACAGCGTCAACGTCTGGCTGACAATGCTGAGATCGAGCCACTTGGTGCCCTTCTTGGCCCATGACGGCAGCTGGCTGGGTTTGGCGGCAGTCTTCAGGTCGTCACTGCGCAGCCATCGACCACTGCGCGTCTCGACCATGCGCACGCCCTGAAGCATCTTCACGGTGCCAGTCAGCGGCACGAACTCGCGCCAACCGAGCCGCTCTCCCTTCTCGAGCTTGCCCTCCTTCACGTCCCACCATGTTGCGCCGGCCTTGCGCGCGAAGGCCACCGGCAGGCCGGTGTCGCGCACGGAGAAACCGTGAAACGGTGAGCCGCTGTCGGCCTTGAGTTTGTCGGCGGGCAGCAGGCGCGCGTCGGTGCTGATGGCGAAGCGCCGGTTCTGAGCGTCCGGCCCAGCCACGAAGGTGCCGATCAACGCGACACCCGTGTGACGCTTCACCCGATCGGCGATGATGGCGTAGGGTGGCGCGCGAAAGCTCGAGATGTTGGGGATGCGCCGCTCCCCCACCAGCCACCAGGGGATCTCGTCGCGACCATCACCGCCGAACCGGGCGCTCTGGTCCAGCGGCTGGGCGTGCTCGGGGATTCCGCCGATCGCGTAGCCGTCCTTGTCGAGCGGCACGTCGTTGGCACCCACCGTCAGCACGTCCCACTTCTCAGCCAGCTTCTTCCAGTTCCGCAGGTGCCGCTCGAGCCGCATCTCGTACTGGAACTGGTCGTCCTTCTTGGGAATGCGCAGGTAGTTCGGCGCGATCGCCCGGGTGAACGCATAGCGATACGGCATCGCCCATTCGCGATGCGGCTCCACCTGAATCGCCTTGGCGGTGGGGTGATCGAGCTTGATGGTCGCGTCGGGCCCCGCGCACACAAAACCCATCGGACGGACCGCGTACCACCCGTCGGGGCAGTCTCGCCGGTCCACGGGTGTGGCGGAGCGGGCGACTCGCGCGCCCACCCGCAGGTACCCGATGGCGTCCGCGTGTTTGTCGGGTTTCGGGTAGATCGGCACCGTCATGCTGACCGGGGCCAGGCGGGGGCCGTCCTCGGGCGGCACGGGCACCGCGGACCAGTCCTCCTCGTCGAGCTTCGCGCCGCCGTTCTCGGGTTTGACCTTGGCGGCTCCGGGGTCCGACTTGCCAAAGAATCCATCACAACCCGCGAGAGCAAGCAGGGAAAGCGCGGAAATCAAGCCGAGGCCCAGGGGCCTCAGGGACCGCCGCGGGAGCCCGCTCGGGTTGGAACAGTGCGGGACACGGGACGCCATGGACACGGGTTTGCCAAATCGACCGCATTAGGCCCAGAAAACGGCGACCGGTCCGCCGGCGTCCGCGCGCCGCCGCGCACCGGGCCGGGGCGCCGCCGAATCGGCCTTGCGGTCGCGACGCCCCCCGACGAAAACGAGCTCAGATAACCCACGAGGAGTCAGCGCATGCCATCGGATACCCTCACCGTCACCGACAATCGCACCGGCAAGAGCTACGAGCTTCCGATCGCGAGCGGCACCATCCGGGCCATGGATCTTCGGCAAATCCGCACGGACGATGAGGATTTCGGGCTGATGACCTACGACCCGGCCTTCATGAACACCGCCTCGTGTCGCTCGGCGGTGACCTTCATCGACGGGGACCGCGGCATCCTCCGCTACCGCGGCTATCCGGTGGACCAGCTGGCGGAGCGCTCCAGCTACCTCGAGGTGGCGTACCTGCTCCTGCACGGCGAGCTGCCCACGAGCCACGAGCTGGGCGAGTTCACCCGGGAAATTACCACCCACACCTACGTGCACGAGAACCTCCGCACGTTCATCGACGGCTTCCGCTACGACTCACACCCCATGGCGATGCTGGTCGCGACCATCGGGGCGCTCAGCACCTACTACCCCGAGGCCAAACACGTCCAGGACGCGGACATCCGTCGCCAGCAGATCATCCGCTTGATCGCCAAGATGCCGACCATCGCAGCGTGGAGCTACCGCCACAGCGTCGGCATGCCATTTGTGTATCCCGACAACGAGCTCAGTTACTCCGCGAACTTCCTGGCGATGATGAAGCGCATCGCGGAGCCCCGCTACATTGCCCATCCGGAGATCGTCCGGGCGCTCGACGTATTGTTCATCTTGCACGCCGATCACGAACAAAACTGCTCGACCAACGTCATGCGCAGCATCGGCAGTTCGCAAGCCGATCCTTACGTCGCGGTGGCCGGCGCCGCGGCTGCGCTCTATGGCCCGCTGCACGGCGGCGCCAACGAGGCCGTGCTGCGCATGCTCAGGGAAATTGGCGACGTGAGCCACGTGCCGGCATTCGTCAAGGAGGTCAAGGGCGGCGTGGCCGGGCGTTTGATGGGTTTTGGCCACCGCGTGTACAAGAACTACGACCCGCGCGCGCGGGTGATCAAACACCTGGCCGATCAGGTGTTCGACGTGGTCGGAAAGAAGAATCCCTTGCTGGCCGTCGCGCTCGAGCTGGAGAAGATCGCGCTGTCGGACGACTACTTCGTCAAGCGCAAGCTCTACCCCAACGTCGATTTCTACTCGGGCCTGATCTACGAGGCACTGGGGATCCCGGTCGACATGTTCCCGGTGCTATTTGCCATCCCGCGCACTGCCGGCTGGCTGGCGCAGTGGCAAGAGATGCTGCTCGACAAGGAGCAGAAGATCGCGCGCCCTCGTCAGGTCTACGTGGGTTACGACGAGCGGGAGTACCAACCCATCAGCGAGCGCCGCGAAAAGAGCGTCGTGCCGCCCGTAGGCTGAAGCGCGAGAACCGGCTGACGTGAGCGACACGCCCGAGACCACCGCGCTCGCCCCGGCGGCGAAGCTGAGCTTCGAGCGTTCGCTCGTGCTCTCGGCGCTGCTCTACGCGGCATGTCGCTTCGTGCCGTTGCCGTTCGCCGACGACGTGTTCCGGAGCGCGGTCGGGCGGCTGATCGTCGGGCGCGCGCTCGAGCTGCACGGCCGCAGCTTCTCGGCCAAAGAGGTCGCGCCGCTCTACTCCGAGTCCGTCGGCTGCACGAGCGGGTGCCTGATGGCTCTGCCGATGATCCTGGCAAAACTGATCTTGTTCCCGCTGCGCAAGCTGCTGGCGTTGCTGGGCGCGGCTCGGGGCATCAGTCGTGATCTGTGCACCGCGCTGCTCCTGGGTCGCAGCGTCGAGCGCTGCCTGGTCCGCGGCCTCTTGCCGGAGGGGGGCGAGCGACGGGAGAGTGACGCCAAGCTGATCCGCGGCAGCTTCGATCGCGCGCTTGCGGCGAGTGATCTGTCCACCTCACGGCTACTGCTCGGCGCCGCGGCGCTCGCCTCCAAACGCAGCCTCGCGGCGGCCGGGCGCGCCGTCGCCGCGATGTTCCAGAAGCGCAGTGACGCTTCGCCCGGAGAGCTCGCCGAGGAGGAGCGCGACGCGGTGAATCAGGGCGCCGAGAACCTCGAAGGCGCGCTCGACGACCCGCGCGTCGTCCAGGAGATCGAGGCGTTCGACGCTCGCTTCGACGAGCAGCTCACCCGCTCCGGCCTCCACTGACCACGTACGCTTGCACCACGCGGCCGTCGTCGAGCATCACCTCGGCGCGCTGGTACAGCTCCGGACACCCCTCGAACTCGTCCAGGCGCACGAGCAGCACCGCATCGACCTCGTACAGCTCTCCGTCCACGCTCTCGTCACCGTGCAGCTCGAGCGCCGGGTACTGGCCCAGACTGCGCAGCCGATAGCGCGGGGCAGTCCGGCACACGCCCGCGTAGCGCGCTCCCTCGAGCTCCGCGTGATGCCGCTCGCCCCGACGCAGCGAGCCGTACACGAACACCATCACAGCGCGGCCCACAGCGGTTGGGTCCAGGCTTTGCGCCCCGCCGAGTCCTCCACCACCGCGCGCACATAGCCTGGCCCCGCCGGCAACCGTTGGCTCGCCTCGCTGCCTGTGACGCGCCCGAGCTCACGCCCGCGCGAGCCGACGAAGCGGATCGTGTACGTCTCTCCGGTAACGCTCGAGATCCCGACGCTCAATGCGCCGCGAGCGGACTCGAGCTTCGACAAGGTCACCCCGGTCGATAGGTAGAAGTCCCCTGCGACGAAGGCCCGCTGGATGCTGGCCGGATTTTTCTCCGCCCGCAGCATGATCCAGGCGCGATCTCCGACGTAGGCGAACTTCCCGACCCGGGCCCGGTCGGCGCTGTCGGCAAAGTGGTGGGCGTCGTCGGTGGCCAAGCCAAACACGTGTGTGCCCTGGCTGAGCACCTCGTCCCACAGCTCTTCAGCCCGCGCTTCGGCGGCCTTTCGACCCGACGGGTGCTGCTGGTCCAGGCTGGCGTTGAACAGCTCGACGTGACGCACACCGGCCTCCGCCAGCGCGCCGATCAAGCGCGCGTCCGCGGCGAAGTGAAACAGCGGGTGATTGAGCACGGGGACCGCGCCCAGACCGCGCACCACGTCCAGCTGTGAACGATAGGCCTCCAGTCGTCCGGGCCGGAATGGGAGAGGGAGCCGCTCCCCGTGACGCGCGTCCTTGGCCGGATCGACGAACAGACCGCTGACGTGAAACAGACAGCGATAACCTGGCGTCGGTTGCGGGTCACACACGCTCGAGTTCTGGGACAGCTCGACGCCCGGGATCAGGAGCAGTCCGGGCGGCGGCGCGATGACCGTCACCCGATTGTGATCCGTGAGCGCAACGAAGTCGTAGCCGCGCTCGGCGTAAAACCGGAGCACGTTCTCGGGCGGCGTGCGGGCGTCATAGGAGCGATTCGTGTGCACGTGAGTCTGGCCCTTCAAGAACCCGACCGGCGACGGCGCGAGCGGCAGCGGCGGCAATGCACTCGGCGCCGCCGCGGGCGCGGGCGCGGATTGCGCGGGCGCCGCGCTCTGCGCCGGCGGCCTCCGTGGCGGCGGCTGCACCGCCGCGGGCTGAGCCATACAAGCGCTGGCGATCAGGCCGTAGAGGAGCAAAGCACGCATCGAAGCCCGATCTTCCCAGAGCACAGCGCCGCGGTCCAAATGCTTGGGCCCCCGTCGGTGCGTCGCGGCGGGCGCGGGCAGCCCCGGGGAATATCCCGAGGAATCGCCCCCGAACACGGCTAGAGTTGGCCGCAGCAATGCTCCGAAGACACGTGCTGAAGATCCTGACACTGACGAGCGGGGTGGTCGCCGCGCTCGCCTGTGCCACCGCACAGCTACCTCCCGAGCCCGCACCCCAACCCGTCCTCGCGACCGACGTCGTGCCCATCCTCGTCGAGACCTCCGCCCAAAGGCCCAAGTTGATGACCCGTCGTCAAGAGCTCACCGAAACCATCCATGGGCACGAGATCGCCGACCCCTATCGCTGGCTCGAGGCCTCCGACAATCCGGAGGTCGACGCCTGGGTCGAGGCCCAGAACGCGCGCTTCAGGCACGACCTGGACACACTGCCGGCGCGCATCAAGCTGCGCGCGCGACTCGAAGAGTTATTGACCATCGGCGAGCAGTCACTGCCCAGCGTTCGGCGCACGAAAAAGGGGGCGCTGCGCTACTTTCACACGCACCGCGAGGGCCACCAGAACCAGCCCGCGCTCTACGTCCGTGATGGGCTCGGCGGCGCGGATCGCACGCTGCTCGACCCCAACGTGATGAGCACGGACGGGACGACGTCGCTCGACTGGTACCAACCCTCGAATGACGGCGCCGTCTTGGCGTTCGGGGTCAGCGAGGGCGGCAGCGAAGAGAGCACCCTGCGCCTGCGCGATGTCGCGACGGGCAAGGACCTCCCCGATCAGATCACGCGCGCGCGGTACTCGTCGGTGTGTTGGCTCCCCGACGGCAAGCGCTTCTATTACTCGCGTTTCCCCGCCAAAGGCAGCGTGCCGGACGGCGAGGAGAAATATCACCGCACCATCTTCGAACACCTCGTCGGCCGCGCCGCCGACGACGACCCCGTCGTGTTCAAGGCCAAGGTGTTCACGGATTTTCCGAGCTGTGCCATCTCTCCCAACGGCCGCTGGCTCGTGATGCGTGTGCACCAGGGCTGGAGCAAGAGCTCCCTCTTCTTGGCAGACACGACGGCCGCGAAACTGAGCTGGAAAGAGCTGACCCTGGACGCGGAAAACGTCTACGACCCGCTGCCACTCGACGACCGCATCTGGGTGCGCACCAACGAGGCCGCGCCGCGCTACGCGGTGTACGCCATCGACCCGAAAGCACCGGAGCGTAGCCACTGGAAGCAGGTGATCTCCGAGCACAGCGAGGACGTGCTCACGGACATCAACGTGATCGGCGGCGAGCTCCTGGTCGCTTACACCCACGAGGTCGTGAGTCGACTGGAGCGCTTCGATCTGAAGGGCAAGAGCCTCGGCGCCGTCGCTCTGCCCACGCTCGGCACCAGCAACGGATTCGCCGGGCTGCACGACGACAAGCAGGCGTTCTTCGATTTCGAGTCGTTCGTCACGCCACCCAGCGTTCGCCGCCTGGATCTCAAGACCGGTGTCGTCAGCGTCTGGCGCGAGGTCAGCGCGAACATCCCGGCCGGTGATTTTGCGGTGACCGCCCGCAAAGCCAGGAGCAAGGACGGCACGTTGATCCCGTACCTCATGGTGCACAAGAAAGACGTCTCGTTGGAGAGCGCCGACAACCCCACCCTGCTCTACGGCTACGGCGGCTTCAACGTCAGCCTCTCGCCGCGCTTCTCGCGCTCGACCTACGCGTTCCTGGAGCAGGGCGGGATCAGTGTGCAGGCGAACCTGCGAGGCGGCGGGGAATTCGGCGAGGCGTGGCACCGGGCCGGACAGCTGGAGAAAAAACAAAACGTCTTCGATGACTTCATCGCGGTGGCCGAAGATCTGGTGAAGACGAAGCTGACCCGCCCCGAGCGTCTGGCCATCCATGGGCGCAGCAACGGCGGGCTGCTCGTCGCCGCCGCGGTGGTGCAGCGGCCGGAGCTATTTCGCGCAGCGGTCAGCGGCGTCCCGCTGACCGACATGCTGCGCTACCACCGCTTCCAGATCGCCAAGCTCTGGATCCCCGAATACGGCTCGCCCGAAGATCCCAAACAGTTCGAGTGGCTGCTCGGTTACTCGCCGTACCACCACGTGACGCTCGGCACGGAGTACCCCGCGGTGTTGCTGATGACCGCCGAGAGCGACACCCGGGTCGATCCGATGCACGCCCGCAAGATGGCCGCGGCCCTCGAGTACGCCACCCGCTCGAGTCGGCCGATCTACCTGCGCACCGAGACCCGGGCCGGCCACGGCGCCGGCAAGCCCATCAGCAAGGTCGCCGACGAATACGCTGACATTTTCGCCTTTGTGCTCTCGGAGCTCGGCGTGCAATGAGGCCGGACGGGGGGGCCGGATTGCGTCGATCCCAGAGCTGGCACGTCAAACCTCGCGGTTACGCGGGCTATTGTGTAAGCTCCGAGCGCTCTACAAGGTAGGTTCTTCATGAATTCCAAAGCTTTTTCGGGTATTGCAATCCTCGGCACCCTCGCGGTCGTGTTCGTTGGCTGCGTGGTTCAAAACCGTCCCGCGGACTCCACGCCGGCGGCGACCACCCCAGCGACTGACACTGCCGCTCCGACTGCGCCAGCGACCCCGGCAACGACGACCCCGGCAGCCACGGCCACGGCGACGGCCACCGCGACGGCAACGGTCGCACCGACTCCGGCCAAGGTGCTGACGAAGCCGACCCAGGCTGGCGCAGACGCCGGCAGCTGAAGGAGCTGGTCGTTCACTCGAGCGCGGTCGCAATCGGCTGCGCTCGTTTGATTTCCACAGCTTAGCTGTCACATCAGGCATTTGTTCAACATTTCGCATTGATTGTTGGACATTCTCCGGTTATGACCCCGGCCGATGGCTGCTGTGGCCCGGCGCAAGCGGGCAGATCCCGCGAGCCCGAAGCTCGGAACCCAGGTGGCGGAGCTGCTGAAGCGGCGCATCCTGTCCGGCGCCTACGCCCCGGGTGACAAACTCCCCCCGGAGCTCAGCCTGGCCGAAGACCTGGCCGTCAACCGCTTCACCGTGCGCGAAGCGATGAACCAGCTCGAGCAGCTGCGCCTGATCGCGCGGCGCGCCGGCTCCGGCACCGAGGTGCTCGACTACAGCGAACACGCCGGCGTCGACGTGATCGAGTACCTGGTCGTCACCCCCGACGGCATCGTCAACCCCGAGGTGCTCAAGAACCTGCTCGAGGTAGCCCGCATCTTGAGCGCCGACTTCGCAGAGCTCGCCGCTACACGCCGCGACGACGGGGATCTCCGTGCGCTCGATCTGATCGTGGCCGAGATGCGCAACGAGCAGAATCTCTCGCGCTTGCTCTGGCTCGACTTCGATTTCAACTGGGCGCTGGCCGGCGCCGCCAAGAACATGGTGCCTCGGCTGCTGATGAACAGCGTGCGCGGCCTGTTGAAAAAATACACGCCGTACCTCGAGAATCTCTGGGTCTCGACCGGTTCGATCACCGAGGGCTACGTGCACGTCGTCGAGGCGGTGCGCGCGCGGGACGCCGAGAGAGCGCGCTCACTGCTGCTCTGGATCTGGGCCAGCCGGCACGCGACCTTCGTCGAATCACTGGGCAAGAAGAGCCGGCCACCGGGCCCCCCATGAATTTCGTCGCCGGCGCGTCCGGTGGCAAAGGAGCCCTCGGCTCCAAACAACGAACACGAAAACCAGGAGAACGAGCATGGCGACTGCAAAAGAGAAGATGGACGAGGCCGCGATCAAGATTGCCGAACACAAGGACAAGGCGGCCGCGATCGGTGCGGTCTACAAGTTCGTGCTCGCTGGCGACGGCGGCGGCACTTGGGTCATGAACCTCAAGGACGCGCCCGGCGTGGCCGAGGGCGACGGAACCGCAGCCTGCACCATCAAGATGGCCGCAACGGACTACGTGGACATGCTCGAAGGGCGTGCCAACGGCCAGCAGCTGTTCTTCTCGGGCAAGCTGAAGATCGAGGGCGACATGGGCCTGGCCATGAAGCTGCAGAAGCTGACCGAAGTCCTCAAGTAGTCACTCGACGCGCGGTAGCTCCGCGCACTTCTGAACGCCACGGAAGCGCCACCCGGCGCCCGTGGCGTTTTCCTTTTGTCGGCGAGCGATGGACGCTCCGCGCGAGAGGTCCTAGACTGCGCTTCGGCGCACGTGGCTAAGGAAGAGGCTCGCACACTCACCTCGCTCGACGACGCGCCCCGTCGCGAGAGCGGCACGGCACCCCGCATGCGCTACGTGCTCGCCCGGGGTTCGGAGCGTGTCCCACTGGGGGAAGGAGAGACCGTGATCGGTCGCTCGCTGGACTGCCAGGTCGTGATCGAGGGCCACATGATCTCGCGCCGTCACGCCAAGGTGACCGTGACCGACGCCGCAGTCTTCGTCGAGGACATGGGCAGCGTGAACGGCGTGCGGGTGGATGGCGAGGCGGTGCGGGAGAAGATGCTGGTGAGCCCCGGAGCAAAGATCGCGGTCGCCGACGTGGTGTACACCCTGGAGAGCTTCGAGCGTGACGATCGCGCGCACGCGACCCAGCGCGTGCCGACCCAGGACGTGGCGGAATCAGCGCCCGAGGAACAGACGACCCGCAGAACGCACGCTTTTCAGCTCATGACGGGCGTCGTCGACAAAGCCATCGCCATGGGCAAACCCGACGAGGCGGAGCGACTGCTGGGCGGCCTGATGGCCGACGTGCTGGCGGAGGCGCAAGCGGGCAGCGACGTGCCCGCGGAGATCGCCAGCGCGGCCGCCAGGGCAGCGCTGAAGCTCGCAGCGGCGACCGCGCGCAGCCAGTGGGTCGAGTATCCGCTGCGGTTGTTCCGCGCGCTCCGCCGCCCACCGCCGCTCGACGTGGTCGACGAGCTGTTCGCCGTGGCCCGCCGCTCACCCCGCATGGATTTGTCCCTGCTGCACGGCTTCGTCACCGAGCTCGAGGGCCGCTCGCTCGGCCCGAGCGAACGCTTCGTGCTGCAGCGGCTGCAGAACCTCGCCCGGATGATGGGCGCCGTGAGCGGGCGCTAGTTCTGCCGTATCATCAGCGCCGTGTCCGGTCTCAGACGTGCCTGGCTGCTCGGCGGAGTGAGCGCGCTCGCCCTCGGCGTGATTGCGCTCATCGCGCTGCGTGACCCGCCGGCGAAACCCGCACCCGGCCCGGAGGCGGACGACGCACCGCTCAGCATCGTCGACGTTCACGTTCACCTCGGGCCCGACGGTGTCGACCGGCTCGGCCGTCTGATGCAGAAGTGGCACTTCGATCACGCGGTCAACTTGTCTGGTGGCACACCGGAGCGCGGGCTCGACGAACAACTCGCGGCAGCTCGCGCATCGCAAGGGCGGGTCACCGTCTTCACCACCCTCAGCTATCGCGACGCACGCTTCCCGGACTACGGCGCGAGAATGACCAAGGCGCTCCGGACCGCGCACGCGCTGGGCGCCCGCGGCCTGAAGATCGCAAAGGTCTTGGGCCTCGCGCTGCCCGGTCCAGATGGCCGGCTCTTGGCCGTCGACGATCCGGGCCTCGATCCGGTGTTCGAGGCCGCGGGCGAGCTTGGCATGCCGGTCGCCATTCACAGCGGCGATCCAAAGGCGTTCTGGCAACCGGTCGACGACAAGAACGAACGCAAGGATGAGCTCGAGGCGCACCCCGGCTGGTCCGAGTACGGGCAGGACGTGCCCAGCTTCGACCAGCTCTTGCAAGCCCTCGAGCGGCGCGTCGCACGCCACCCGAAGACCAAGTTCATCTCGGTGCACTTCGGCAACTGCGCCGAGGAACCGGAGCGCGTTGCGGGCTGGCTTCGCAAATACGACAACCTGTACATCGACACTGCCGCGCGCGTTCCGGAGTTCGGGCGCCACTCCCCCGAGCGGATGCGAGCCTTCTTCCTCGAGTTCCAGGATCGGGTGTTGTTCGGCAGCGACCTCGGCGTCGGCGCCGAGCCCGAGCCGCTCTTTCTCGGCTCCGAGGGCAAACTGCCCGCGGGCCCCAAGGAAGAGCTGCGTTTTTTCACCGCCACGCGTCGTTACTTCGAGACGGCGGACAAGGACTTCGACCACCCGACGCCGATTCAGGGCAACTGGAAGGTGAGCGGCGTCGCCCTGCCCAAGGCCGTGCTCCGCAAGATCTACGGCGACAACGCGCGCCGCTTGATCCGCCTGGATCTGCCGGCAACCAACTGAGCCCACCTCTCACGCCCCCGCCCACGCCCACGCTGACTCAGCGCTTCACACGATCGAGCGCGAACACGACCGCGCCGACCGCCGATGCCACACCCACCACTCGCCACATGGTCGCGTAGTCGAAGCGCTGGGCCACCTCACCCGCGACGAAGGCGCTCAGCGTCACCCCGACGTTGAACGACAGATTGAACAGGGCCATGGCTCGCCCCCGCACTCGGGGTGAGGTCCCAGCCAGGAACGCCGCGTTCATCGATGGATACGCCAGACCGTGGGACACACCAAAGGCCACCGCCAACCCCACGAGCTCGCGTTGTGAGTGCACGAGGGCAAACCCCACCGCCGTGAGCGCAAACCCCAGGGCGCCGGCGACCCCCACCCTGCGGTGACCGAAGCGATCGCCGAAGCCGCCCGCAAACAGCCGCACCGCGATCGCCGCCGCGACGTAGCTCATGAAAAACGGGGCGTGACTCGGCAGCCCGCGCGCCCGCACGAACACCGGCATGAAGTTGAGCGCAGTGCCGAACGTGACGGCGCTACCGAGCGCGCACAAGAGGGCGCCGACGGCGCCGCGCCGGAGCGCGAGCCGGCGCATGCCGAGCTCGATCTCACCTTCGGCCGGGGCGGCGCGGGCCAGATCGGGGACGGCGAGGTACAGCGGGCACGCGGCGAGCGCGACCAGCGCGGACAGCTCGAACAATCGCCGAAAACCCAGCTCGTGCGCGACCCACTCACCGATCGACGGGCCGAGGGCGTGAGCAACCAGGGTCGTGGCACCAAACCAGGCGATGCTCCGGCCGAGGGCGCCGGGTGGCGCAAGATCGACAATCACGGCGTTGGTCGCGACGAAGGCGAGCGAGAACGCCGCACCTTGTCCGAGCCGGAGCAGGTACACCAGCGGTCCGACCTCGGTCACCCAGACGAACCCCAGCGAGAAGAGCGCCCACAAGACGCCGCCCGCGAGCATGAAACGCCGGCGGCCGAAGCGGTCCGTGAGCGCACCCGTCAGTGGGATCGCGACCAGGCACGAGATGCCGAAGGAGCCCATCACTCGCCCGAGCTCGGCGCGGGTCGCTCCGATGGCCTCGAGGTGCACCGGAAGTGAGAAGAAGCTGGTGACCCCGATGAAGAACACCAGGTTCGCCAGGGTCGCGAGGGCGAAGCGGCCGGTGATCACCCGTTCGGCGCCGAGCGCCGGCTTGAGCGCGGTCATCGCAGGCGACTCCCGCCTCCGCCGCTGAACTCGCGCTGAAAATGAGCTATCGGTTCGGCCATGACGAAGACACTGCTCGGCTACTTCTGGCGTGGCTGCCTGGTGCTGGCTCCGGTCGGCATCACTGTGTACATCGCGTGGCTCGTCTTCACCACCGTCGATCGTGTGCTGCCGGTCGGGGTGCCCGGGCTCGGGTTCGTGCTGACGCTCGGGCTGATCACGCTGGTTGGCTTTCTGACCTCGAACGTGATCGGCAAGGCCGTGGTGCGAGAGACGGAGAAATGGTTGGCCCGCGTGCCGTTGGTCAAGCTGCTCTACACCTCCATCCGCGACCTGGTGGGGGCGTTCGTGGGGGACAAAAAGAAGTTCGACCGTCCCGTCGCCGTCTCGTTGGTGCCGGGCAGCTCCGCCAAGGCCCTCGGGTTCGTGACCCGCGAGTCGCTGAGCCAGCTCGACATGAACAACTACCTCGCGGTGTATTTCCCGCAGTCCTACAACTTCGCGGGCAACCTCTTGCTCGTGCCCCGCGAGCAGGTCGAGACCCTGAGCGCGACCAGCAGCGACGTGATGGCGTTCGTCGTCTCCGGCGGCGTCTCGGGCCTGGGCATCGAGGCCGCGCCGGTGTCGACGGGCAGGCCGGGTCCCGAGAAGACGCTCGTGATCGACCGGACCGATCGGGGTGGGAAGAAGGGGTAGCCTACACGCTGCGCACACGCGAGCGCGCGGCAGGCTTGCCGAGCGAGCCGTCCCTTCCGCTTCGCCCTCGCCCTTCGCGCGCGCCCTCGCCCTTCGCGCGCGCCCTCGCTCTTCGCGCGCGCCCTCGCCCTCGCCTTCGCCCTCGCCCTCAGCCCTGCATCATCGCAAGCCAGCTGCCAGCACCAAGCAACGACTGACCACCGTCAATGGTGAGCGTCGTGCCGGTGATGAAACCCGCGGCGGGGGAGCTCAGGTAGAGCACCGCGTCGGCGACCTCGTCGACCGTGCCCCAGCGCCCCAGCGGAAGCCCCGACTCGAGCCGCTTCTTTGCGACGTCATCGTCCGGTCCCAGACGACGCATGCCCTCCGTGTCAGCGATCGGACCGGGCGCCACGGCGTTGACGCGGATCCGACTCGCACCCCACTCGAGGGCCAGGTCGGCGGTCAGCTTGGCGATCCCCGCCTTCGCGGCGCCCGCGTGGCACTGCAGCGGCGTCGGGATCCAGGCCTGGGTCGCGGTGATGCTGACGATGCTGCCCCCGCGCACCGCGAGCGCTTCGAAACAAGCTCGGCTGGCGTTGAACGTTCCAATCAGATCGATCTCGATCACACTCTTGAACCCGTTCGCCGAGAGTGACGCGGCCGGCGAGAGAAAGTTACCCGCCGCCGAGTTGACCAGCACGTCGAGGCGCCCGAAGCGGGTGACGAGCTGCTGCACGGCCGCCTCGAGCGCGGCGTAGTCGCGCACGTCCAGCGGTAGACACAGGACCTCGCTGCCCAGCGAGGTGAGGGCCGCCGCTGTGCGCTCGAGTTTCTCGAGCTTGCGCCCGACGAGCGCGACCGAGGCGCCGTGCTCGGCGAACCGACGGGCAATGCCGGCGCCAATGCCGCTGCCCCCGCCGGTGATCAGCGCGACCTGCCCTTCGAGGATGCGTTTGGCGAAGATGCTCACGTTTCACTCCCAGCGGCCCCGCTCAGGGTCGATAACCAACCTGTGGACCCGCTCCGAACTGCGGACCCGGCGGGGCCGCAATCATCTGCCCGAGCGGCGTCCAGACAGCCTGAAACAGGCTGAGCTGGCGACGCTCCCACTCTTGATACCCCATCAGCGCCAGGATCAACGCGATCGGGAAGAACACGAACCAGAGCACGATGAACAGCACCAGCGAGTTCGACTCGAAATCGGCGATGACCCGCACATCGAGAAAAAATCCTCGGGCATCGGCAGCATCGACACCTGCACCTTCGGCACCGTGCCGTAGCTCGGCGCACCGCCGCGCCCGGACCACAGGTTGGGTCCGGTCTGGGTCAGCGGGATCCCGGCCGCGTACAGCGTGCCGGTGATCGACTGGATCACACTCTGAGCGTGCTCTTGGCGGAAATACTGGCGCTCGTTCTTGTCGAGCATGCTTCAGTCCACGTCTTCGAGCACGTTGCTCCCGAGCCGCAGGGCTCCGTCTTTCACCGACGCGAGGATGGCGTCCGCCTCCTCTTTCCCGAATTCCAGCATGGCGATCAGGCGATCGAGCAGCTCCTTCTCGCTGTCGCTCTGCTCTCCGTCCGCGTGGGTCAAGAGCGCCGCGTTGGCCAGGAGCAGCTCGCGTTCTTCCTTGCCCAGGGCGTCGAGCGGCACGTCCTTCTCGAGCGTGCGCTTCTCCTTCGCGTACTCGAGCAACTCTTCTTCTTCCTCTTCGCTGGCGTCGAACCCGGCGAGCAACCCTTCGATCACGTGCTCTTCCGGCTGTTCGACCTTGCCGTCGGCCCAGGCCACGGCAACCAGAGACTTGACGATGTTCTTTTCGGCGGGGGTCATTGCCGGCAATCCTACTCGAAAACGCCGCGCTCCTACGGCTTTGGTCGCGCCGGCGCGAGGCCGCGAATTTCGCCGGGTTGCAGGGCCCACGGGGCGTCCACCGCCCGCGCCGGGCCGGGTGAACAGGCCGGAAGATCCAGGTTAGACTCCAGGCGCTCCGGAGCTCCCCCATGACTGCCGACGACGAAGCGACCCACGACCGCAGCGGCGACACCGTCGGCGGACGCTATCGCCTCGGCGCTCTGCTCGGCAGCGGCGGCATGGCGGACGTGTTCGCGGCCACCGACGAGGCTGGCAACCGGGTCGCGCTCAAGCTCCTGCACTCGGAGATGTCACGCCGGCGTGATCTCAAGGAGCGCTTCCTGCGCGAGGCGTACGTCGCAAACCGCATCGGACATCCTGGCATCGTCAAGATCCTGGGCCACGGCGACGGCAAGGACGTGTTCCTGGTGATCGAGCTGCTCGAAGGTGAACCCCTCAGCGCGCGCATCAAACAAGCCGGCGCCGTCACCGTCCGTGAGCTGATGCAGATCACCGATCAGATCCTCGACGCGCTCTCGGCCGCGCACGCGGCGTCGGTCGTGCACCGCGACATCAAGCCCGACAACATCTTCATCACGCGGGACGGCGTCGCCAAGATCCTCGATTTCGGCATCGCCCGCGTCCTCGACGACGTGCCGTCGGAGGTGAAGACCCGCACTGGCTTGGCGCTCGGCACGATCCCGTACATGGCACCCGAGCAGGCCCTCGGGCGGCGCGAGCAGCTCGACGGCCGCACCGATCTGTTTGCGCTCGGTGCACTCCTGTTTCGCGCTCTGGCCGGACGCCGGATCCACGAAGAGCCGAGCGAAGCCGAGCTGCTGGTCGCGATGGCCACGAAGCCGGCGCCCAAGCTGCTCGATCTGGCGCCGGCCGTGCCGGCGCCGGTCGCCGCGATCATCGATCGTGCGCTGGCGTTCAAGCGCGACGACCGCTACCCGGATGCAGCGACGATGCAGCGCGACGTGCGCGCGCTACTGGCAGGAAACGAGCCGCCTCATGCAATGGCACTGCTGGCGGGGAGCGTCGTTCAGGCCGGCGTCGGCTCGGCGTTCTTGGGGCCGGCGCCAAGTCCGAGCGCTCGTGCCGCTCAGGATGCAGCCACGGTCGTGACCGCGGCAGCAAAGGCCAGCGTCCCGCTCTCCGGCGGGCCACAAGACCTCGGCCCCCCGTCGTTCGGCGCACCACCCGCGGAGCCGTCGCCAGGCCCGCAATCATTTGGCGATCGCACCCTGGAGAGTGTGGGGGTTGACCAGGCTCGGCCTGCAGGTCCGAGCGCTGCGGCTGCTTCGTTCACTGCGCAGGCCAACTTCGAGGCCGCGGGCCCGATGTCCGCATCGCCCACTTCGCTGTCCTACCCAACGGGCGGCGTGACGCCGACGGCCCCGGTCGTGTCGGGCACCCGGGCCAAACGCTCTGGCACCGTGGTGGGCTTGCTCGCGCTCGGGGGCGGAGGCGTCGTCTTGCTCGGAGTCACGCTGACCGCGCTCTTGTTCTGGCAACCGTGGGAGACCGAGAGTGCAGCGGGCGGCCCGGGGGACGGGACCAGCATCGCGATCGCCAGCGCGGTGCCGAATGCACCCGGCGCCCCTGCCGTCACGGCGTTGCCTGGCTCGACCGGCGCCGCCGATCCCGCTGCCGAATCCGAAGCGAAGCCGGAGGGCGCGAGCACGCTCGCCGGCCCAACCGCGCCGCAGCCCCCGCAACCCAGCACCGCCGAACAACCCGGCACGGCACAACCCGCCGCCGCTGCAACCGTCAAGGCCCTCACCTCCCCTGGTGCGACGAGCAGAACGACGCCAGGTGCCACCGCGCCACCGGCCCCATCCCCAACCGGCGCGCCGTCACCGGCTGCAGCAACACCCGCGTCCCCGCCGCCCACCGGCGCGCCGTCACCGGCTGCACCTCCCGCCACTGCCGCACCGACCGCCACACAAGCCGCGCCCGGCGCCAGCTCCGGGTCAGACAAAGACAAAGACAAGGGCAAAGGCAAAGACAAAGACAAGGGCCAGAAGAAGGCCAAATGACGACCCGTGCGGCGCAAGGCGACGCGCCCGGCGGTCGCGCCTACTGTTATGCGTGCATGAAACCGTGCGTGACGTGCATCTGCGCACGAGTCCCGCGGGTGGCCAATCGCACGCCGGTCTGGGTCCTGCAGCACCCCCGGGAACGCCGACACGCGATCGGCACCGCACGACTCCTGCAGCTCGGTCTCGAGCAGCTACGACTCGACGTCACGTTCTTGTCGGGTGATCGCGGGCGAGCGCCGAGCGTTCCGCCTGGCGCGGCCCTGCTCTACCCATCGAGTGACGCGCGCGAGCTCGACTCGATGGCGCCCGAAGAGCGTCCCACTCAGCTGATCGTGCTCGACGGCACCTGGCACCACGCCCACACCATCGCGCGGGAGCTGGCCTGGCTCGACGACGTGCCGCGAGTGAAACTCCGCACGCTCGCCCCCAGCCGCTACCGGATCCGGCGGGAACCCCGCGCCGAGTGCCTCTCGACCGTCGAGGCGGTGGTCGCCGCGCTCCGCACCCTCGAGCCCGACACGCTGGGTTTCGACCAGCTGCTCTCCGCCTTCGACTCGATGATCGACGATCAGATCCGCTTCGTCGAAGCTCGCTCGGGGCCCCGCCGCGCCAAGCTCCGTCGGCGTCCGGGCGGTCCCGGGCTCGCTCACCTCATTGCCGAGCACTGGCGGAAGCTCTTGCTCGTGTACGTCGAGACCGTCCCCGCCCCGGCAGGGGAGCGCAGCCTCGTGCAGCTCGCGGCCTTCAGACCTGCGAGCGCCGAGCCCTTCGACCAGGTCGTGGGCGGGCCGACCCCGAGCGGGCTCTTTCACATGCAGCTGGCCGCGGCCGACTTCTCGGACGGGATCGATCTGCCGGAGCTGCACGCTCGCTGGAGAGATTTTCGCCGCCCGGACGACGTCGTGTGTGTCTGGAACAAGAGCACGCTGGACCTGCTCGACGCGATGAAGCTCGAGACCGCCGGCCTCTGCCTCAAGGCCATCTGGGCCGGCGCCGTCGAGCGCGCACCGGGCTCGCTCGAGAGTGTCGCGCTCCGCGCGCAGCTCTCAGCGCCGGCGGTCGGGGTGCGAGGCCGTGCCGCGCTCCGGCTCGGAAACGCCGCCGCTGTCGCCGCACGCCTGCGCGAGCGAGGCGTGAGCGAAGCTTGAAGCCCCTGGTCTTCGTCCCGCATCCGACGCCCCTCTCGGCGGGGCGACTGCTCGGTCGTCGCAAGCGTTTCTTCGCGGACGTTCGCCTGGACGACGGCAGCGAGGTCGTCGCGCACTGCGTGAACACCGGCAAGATGGAAGGCCTGCTCGTCGCCGGGCGCCGCGTGTACCTCTCGCCTGCGCGCCCGGGCCGCAAGCTCGCGTACACCTGGGAGCTGCTCGAGCTCGAGAGCGGCCTGCTCGGCGTCAATACCATCATGGCCAATCGACTGGTGCGCGCCACGCTCGAGGCCAAGGTCCTGCGCGGGCTCCGACGCTTCTCGGAGCTCAGGAGTGAGTACCCCTACGGCGACCGCTCGCGTGTCGACTTCTGGCTCGGGAGCCCGCGGCGTCAGCATTTCGTGGAGGTGAAGAACTGTCACCTCGTCTACCCCGATCGGCGCGCCTACTTCCCCGACGCGCGCTCGGAGCGCGGCACACGTCACCTCGGCGAGCTGACGAAGCTGGCGCGGGAAGGACACGCAGCAACCGTCATCTTCATTGTACAGCGCAGCGGCGCGCTGAGTGTTCGGCCGTCGGATCTTCATGACCCGGAGCTCGCAAGCGCTGCTCGGTGCGCCGCCAAGGCTGGCGTGCGCTTCCGCGCTCTCGCGATTCGGCCGACGCTCGCGGGTTACGCCGTCCTCGGCGAGCTGCCGGTGGACCTCGCGCCGTACGATCTGACTCCGCTCCGCGCATTCAGAGACCGGCCCGACGTCGCAGCTTCGGCTGAACCGAGCTCCGTCACCCGTGCGCGCTGAGCAGCATGGCGCGCGGATTGTGTTGCTCGATCGCCCGCGGGCGCCGGCCATGCACCTCCGGGCCTCGTGGGCAAGGGCAAGCAAGGCCGCAACCTGCCGGTCTGGACGCCCGTATTTCGCCCGATCCAGGGCTACCACGCGGCCGAGTCATCGCGGTACACTGCCGCGCATGGACCGTTTCCGGCGCTTCGACGAAGCCTACTATCATCGCTTCTACGAAGACCCGCGGACACGCGTGACCTCCGACGCCGAGCACGCGAGCCTGGCCGAGTTCGTCTTTGCATTCGCCCGTTACAACAAAATCGAGCTGAAGAGCGTGCTGGATATCGGCGCCGGTGTCGGTCACTGGAAGCGCTGGGTGGAAAAGAACGCCAAGGGAGTGGCCTACGTCGGTACCGAGGTGAGCCAGGCCATGTGCAAGAAGTATGGCTTTTCTCACCGCGACATCGCCCGCTGGCGGGATCGTAAGAAACACGATCTGATCGTGTGCCAGGGCGTGCTGCAGTATCTGCCGGACCCGGACGTGGCGCCGGCGGTGGCGAACATCGCCGCCATGAGCAAGGGCCTGGTCTATCTGGAGGTCACCACCCGGGTCGATCTGCGCGAGCGCTGTGATCAGGCACGCACCGACGCCGACATCCATATCCGCAATGGCTCCTACTACCGCGGCATCTTGAACAAACACTTCCTCAACGTCGGCTGCGGACTCTGGTGGAGCAAGGAGCGGGAGATCCCGTTCTTCGAGCTGGAGATCTCGGGCTGAGACATGGCTGAGGGTCGCGGGCCGCTGCGGGCGATTCTGCCCATCGTGCTGGTGGGTTTGTCCCTGCTCGGCATGTACAACGTGTTCGCCGACAACGCCGAGGTGCGACAGCTGGCCGAAAGCCTGGCCAAGTCACCGAAGGACACTCAGCCCAGACTGACGCGGGAGTCGAAGAACCCCATCGGCCAGAGCTTCGATTTTCAGGTTGCCGATCGCGGCATCGTCAACGTCGACTGCCGGCGTTCGTACTATTTCCTGGGCGCCTGGACGTGCAAGGTCGTCGGCGGAGCCGCAGCCAGCGCTCCGGCGGCGAGCAGCTCGGCCCGCTGAGACCGCGGGGGCGAGTCGCACTCCCGCTCAGACTTTGACGGCGATCCCCAGGTGCTGGCGGATGAGGGCGTATTCGGCGCTGATGCTGAACGCCCGCAGCTCGGCCACTTGCTGCTCCTTGCTCGGGCCGCCGGGCAGCGGATAACGCCCCGTCAGCTCGATGGCGCGCGCGATGTCCCCACAGGCGACGAGTCCGGCGCGGCTGGCCGCAGCGTGCACGCCATTCACGTAGCGGGCCACGCGCGTTCGCAGGCGGCGTTTCTCCAGCGCGTTCGCTGCTTCGCTCAGCGCCTCGAGCTCTTCGTCGTCCAGGATCTCGGCCAGACCGTCGGCAACCACCGCAGCGTCACCCTCCGCCTCCTCGACCCCGGTCACGGCGAGGCTTCCGAGCAAGAGTGTCGCGACGTCGCGCGCGGTCGGATAAAAAACGACGATCGAGTGCTCAGGGCGGAGATAGACCAGGACCCGCGCCCACAAGAACGCGAGCTCGGGCAGCTCGAGCCCGCTCGCCACGCCGCGGCTCGCGGCCGCGGTCGGCTCGAGCAACGGAAGCGGCGACAGCTCACCCGGCACCTCCGGCAACACGTGCACCGCCGGCACTTCCTGCCCCAGCAACCGCGCGGTCCAGGCCAAGCTGCGAGCCAGCGTGGTCGTGCCGTTCGGGTTCTGCAGCGTGCTCTCGGAGACCTTTGGTGTGAGCCGGTCGCGCTCGAGCGAGGAGAACCTCAGCTGCCGCGCGGCGGGCTGGACCAGAGACAGGAGTCGCTCGAGCGGTTCATCCCGGCTGGGCATGAGCCGCTCCCATTCGTCGTCACCGACCACACCGCGAGCGGCGATCAGACCCTCGGGGCGATGCGTGTCGGCGAGCAACGACTCGTTGATGTCGGCGTCACCGAGCTGGTCGATCACACAGGCGGCGTTCCAGGCTGAGTCGGCCTCGCCGGTCTTTTCGAAACACCAGAGCGCCCGACGAAAGACCGCCACGTCCTCGCTGGCCGCGGCCGCCGTCGCGCGAAACACCGTCGCGGCGCTCGCCACGTCTCCGGTCGCTTCGTAGAGCTCCGAGAGCCAGAACGAAAGCTCGACGTCCGCGCGGTTCCGGCTCGCCGCGCGCTCGAACGCCGAGATGGCGCCGGTCACGTCGTCGAGCTCGTCGCGGTACAACATGCCAAGCTTCTTCCCGAGATCCCAGCCGACACGGTCGTCTTTGATGCGCTCGATCAGGCGCTCGTACAGCTCGGCGAGCTCGCGCCAGCGGCGCCGCGAGCCGAGGGCCAGGGCGGCGATCTCCAGCGCCTCGAACAGACCGGGATCGGCGTCGAGGGTCGCCCGCGCCAGCTCGAGTGCGTCGCCGCCCCCGGGCAGGTGGGCGGCGGCCGCCTGGGCTGCCGCCAGGAGCACCTTCGCCCGCTTCGGTGCGTCGTCCAGCCAGTGCGCGGCCAGGCGCAGCCGCACCGCGTTGGCGCCCGCGTGACGCCCGGCATGGCTGAGCGCATCCACCAAGCGGCCCAACCCGGTCGTGTCCTCGGCGAGCTTCGCCCAGCTCTCGAGCGCGGGAATGGCCTTGGCCGGCTCCTTCGCCTTCGCCTCCCACAACTCCGCAATTGCGGACAGCTCCTTCACCTTCGCTTCGACGTCGCTGCGAGCATCGAGGCGGCGCCGCAGCAGTCGCTCGAGTCGGGCGAAATCCCGCTGCGTTTCCAGCAGCCCGCTGGCACGCGCGAATGCGTCGTGGTGCAGCGGCTCGATGCCGAGCGCCTTGTCGTAGTTGTGAATGGCCTCCGCCGCCTTGCCCAGTGCCTCCTTCGCCTTGCCGATGCGGAAGTACAGCTCCGCGCGCTCGGGCGCGTGCCCCAGCAGCAAGAGCGCGCGCTTGTAGTGGTCGATGGCCTCGGCGTGGTGGCCTTCACTCGCCGATTTCGCGCCGCTCTTCCACGCCTCCTCGACCGCTGGCGTGCGTGCGCCGGGTGGAATCGAGGGACGCACGCTCTGGCGCGCCGTGGGCCTCGCACTCTGCCGCGACGGCGGACCCGACTCGAGGCCTCCCACCACGACACTCTGCTGCACGAGCACCGGGAACTCACCGCGCCCGGCGAACCAACCTGCGGCGGTGATCTCGTGAAAACGCTCCTCGTCCGCTCGCATGTCTTCGTACAGGGCGTCGGCGGTCACACGCCCGACGCGCGAGAGGCGTCCGCGCGCCTGGTCGAGCGCCGCCAGAAAGGCCCGCGCAAACGCCGAGGTCGCCCCGGCTTCGTCCTCCTCCGGACGGGCGCCGATCAACAGGCCAATGCCGCTCTCGCGCGGCTCGACTGCCGCGCGAATCGCGTCGATGAGCGTGGCCGACAGGGTCGGGTCATCAGGATCCGCCGCGTGTTTTGCGTCCAGCACCAACAGGGTCTCGTCGGCCTCCGCCGCCAGCGTGCTGCGCAACTCGGCGAGCGCCAGGCGATTGCCACCGGTCAACTCGATGGCGGGCCCGTCGTCGGACAGCGAGATCTCCGACGACACGAAGACCAGCGTTGGACCCGTGTTGCCGCGTTCGCGCAAGAGCGACGCCACGCGCTCACCCAGTCGACCGCGCGCTTCGACGACCTCGACCCGGTACCCCGCATCCGGCTCCGCCAACCGCTCGACCAGGCGATCGGCCAACAGCGAGACACGGCGCGCGGTTGCTGAGGCCTTGGCGATGAACGGGACGACAACGAGGGCGAGGCGCATTCGGCGAGCCGGAACAATTATCGCGCCTGGCCTCGCTGCGCTCGAAAAAAGCGCGTCGGGAGCCAAGCTCGTTCAGTTCGAGCGGCGCGCGCGCTGTAATGCTCCGGTCCATGGCTCAGCTGCCTCGCACGGTCTTTGCCCCGGGTTTGGCGAGCGTGAGGCGCCCCCGGCGAGAGCCCGCCCGAAGGTCGAAGCCTGAGCCGCCGCTCCGCTCGCGTCACCGCAACGTGACCAGCTCTTCAGCGCCCGTCGGGTGAATGGCGACCGTGCGGTCGAAGTCGGCCTTGGTTGCGCCCATGCGCACCGCCACGGCAAAACCTTGGATCATCTCGTCGGCGCCGATGCCGATCACGTGGACTCCCACGACGCGCTGTTCGGGGCCCACGGTCACGAGCTTCACGACGCTGGCGCTCCGACGGGCGGTGACCGCGTGATACAGACTGGTGAACCTCGACGCGTGGATGCGGACCGCGTCACCCCAGCGCTCCCGGGCCTCGTCTTCGGTGAGCCCGACGGTACCGATGGGCGGATGACTGAAGACCACACTCGGGATGTTCTCGTAGTCGAGCTTCGCGTCCGGCTGACCGCCAAAGACACGATCGGCGAGGCGACGTCCGGCCGCGATGGCAACCGGTGTCAGCGGCCACTTGCCGGTGACGTCACCCACCGCGTAGATGTGCTCGGCCGAAGTGTTCTGAAGATCGTCGACCTCGATCTGGCCCCGCTCGTCGGTGTCGACGCCCGCCGTATCCAGGCCCAGCGTCTCGGTGTTCGGTTCACGCCCGATGGCCCAGATCAGCGTATCCAGGCCCGAGAGCTCCTCACCCGTGCTGCCAACGAGGGACAGCGTGCCCGCGCTCGCCTTCTCGATGCGCTCGAGGTGAATACAGCTCATCACGTTGATGCCCTGCGCCGTCATCTCGTGCATCAGCGTCTCGCGCAACGCGACGTCGAAGCGCCGCAAGAGCTGCTTGTGGCGGAGCAAGAGCGTCACCTCCGACCCGAGCGAAGCCAGCACCCCCGCCAGCTCGACGGCGATGTAACCAGCGCCAACGATGGCGACGCGCTCCGGTCGCTCTTCGAGCGCAAAAAAACCGTCGGAGGTGATGCCGTGCTCGGCGCCCGGGAGGTTCGGCACACTCGGTCGGCCGCCGGTGGCAATCAGCACGTGCGCCGCGGTGTGGCGCTCGCCGGCGACCTCGACCGTCCGCGGGCTCACGAAGCGCGCAAGACCCGTGACCCGTGTCACCGCCGAGCCCTCCAGGTTGCGGGCGTAGATGCCGTTGAGCCGCTCGACGTAGGCGTCGCGTCGGAGCTTGAGCCGTGCCCAGTCGAACGCCGAAGCCGTGACGTCGAAGCCGTAGCCTTCGGCATCTCTCAGCGACTCGGCCAGGCTGGCGGCGTGCCACATGATCTTCTTGGGCACACAGCCAAGGTTCACGCAGGTGCCCCCCAGGCGACCGCTCTCGATCAACGCCACGCGCGCGCCGTGCTCCGCCGCGCGCCGGGCCGACGCAATGCCACCGCTGCCACCGCCAATCACCAGGTAATCCCAGGCTTTCATTTTCGCTCCACACTTCGTCGTTTACCCGCTGAGCGTAGTACTGCGATCTCGATCCCGGGAGTGAAAGACCGTGTATGCTCGGCGCCGTGACGTCGCGCATCCGTCTTGGCGTCGCGCTCTCCGAGGTCGGGCGGCGCGCAAAACGTCGGGGCGAGCACGCCGAGGGACCAACCCGGGCCGAGCTCGATGCGTTTTGCACGGAGCTGTCCCTGGCGACGCGGCTCGAGATCGTGCCGTACGCCGCGCCTCGCTACGACCGACTGCTGCATCGCCTGAAGGCCGGCGAGGTGGAGCTGGGCTGGCTCTCCCCCGTGGTGGCCTTGGCGGCGTTGCGCTCCGAGATCGATCCCGTCGTGCTGCCCGAGCGCGGGGGCAGCGCGTGGTACTGGTCAGCGCTGTTCGTGCGCGCCGACTCACCGCTGCACTCGGTCACCAACCTGCACCAGGCCCGCGCGGTCTGGGTCGATGAGGGCAGCGCAGCGGGTTATCTCGTGATGCGCGCCGCGCTTCACGCCGAGGGCTTCGATGTCGAGACGGGGTTCGCCAGCCAGAGCTTCGCGCGCACCCACGACGCGGTGGTCCGCGAGGTGCTCGCCGATCCGGGAGCGGTCGGCGCCACGTACCTTCACCTCGATGATACCGGCGCCGTTGCTGGCGCGGGCTGGGGCGCGGCCGAGGTCGAGGTGTTGAAGCGGGCGGGGCCCATTCCGTCGGACGTGCTCGCGGCCTCGTCGACGCTCGACAAGAGCTGTATCGCACGGATCCAGGCAGCGCTGTGTGAGTCCCCCGGGCCCGCGCTGCTCGAGGCGGGACAGTCGCTGTTTCACGCGCGGGGTTTTGTGGCCGCGGACGCGGCTCAGCTCGCCCACCTGCGGGCGCTCGAGCGCTATCTGATCCGGAGCGACAGCTATACGCCCCGCTGAGGAGAACTGGGAGTGAGCTACCGCGAGCCGACCGAAGCGCTGCGAGCCGAGCTCGAGCACGCGACCAGCGAGCTCGAGTCGGCCCGAGCGGTGGCAAAACGCGCGGAGCAGAAGCTGGCGCGAGCCGAGACGGCGCTCAGTGCGCTGCGGGCCGGCGCGTCGCCCCTCGAGGAACAGGGCAACGCAGCCGCGCGGGCCGCGCAGATCATCGCGCTCTTGTCGTGGATGGCATCGGTGATCCTGGTGATGCAAGATCACGACGCAGCGGGCGGCTACGTCGCGGCGGCGGCAGCAGCCCTCGCGGCGTTCGGCCCGCTGGTGGCGTGGGCTTCGACCGGCCAGACGCTGATGGGGGTCGGCGCGGTGGTAGGAAAAATTCTGGTGGCGATCTTCGTCGCCGCCTGGATCACCTCCCGCCGGCACGGCCTGGACGACTCCTGGAAGGTGCTCTTCTGGGTCGGCCCCGCCACGCTGGTACTGCTCGCGGTGGCGGAGTGCGCCCTCCTGATCCGGAGCGACCCGTCTCGCTGAGCGTCGGGCAACCCGGGATTTTGCCGGGCAAAAGCCGGCCATTTGCAATCTTGCACAAACCGTCTACGTTCCGCGTGCCCTTTGGGGAGCCCTCGGGTTCTTGCAAGGCGGTTCGGGGCGTAGCGCAGCCTGGATAGCGCACCAGACTGGGGGTCTGGGGGTCGGGGGTTCAAATCCCCCCGCCCCGACCATTTGGGGTTGGAATTTTTGTTCTCGTCACGACGACTGTGGCGCCTTGCGCCTGTTCCGCGCGCTTGAAACAGTTGGCGCCGGGTCCGGCCGGTTTTGTAGTCTGGTCTCTGTTCCAGCACGTGATCTGATCGTGCCAAGACCCGGGGTGTGAGTCCGGACGGCCTGCGGCCGTCGCCAAGCAGGTGCGGGAGCGTGGGCGGGTCACTGGGGAGGGCTCTAGCCGCCCGCGTTCAGCATGCGTACCTTCGCCGAGCTCGTGAGGTTCGCTCCGACACTCTGCGCACTCTGGCTCACCAGCGCCTGCACGCCCACCGAAGCGCGGGCCCCGCAGACGCGCGCCGCAGCCCCATCGGAGCTGCACGTGTTTGCAGAGGGGCCGTGCCCGAAGCTGTCGGTGCAGGCAGCGGGCCGTCGGCGCTTCTTGGTCTACGGTGATCACGGACGAGTGCTGGCGGGCTGGCTCCCGGGCGACCGGCTCGCGACGGCCGAGACCCTCGCCGAGCTGCGCGGCGGCAAGGCATTCCGGCGCGCCTCGTTGCTGGACGGGTTACCCACGGACGCGCGCGGCTACGTGCAAGGCGAGCTCGCTCTCGGCGGCAGCGCGGACGAACCCTGGCTCGTGCGCACGACGGTGCGCTACAGCTTGAAGAAGCGCGGTCCGCTGTTCGAGCGTACGCCGAGCGGATATCGCTTCGACGCAGGCTGGCGCGCCAGCACCGAACCCGTGACGGTCCCGAGCTCCGCGCGGGCATTGCCCGACCTGCCGAGTCGAGAGCTGTGCACCGACGAGCTCGATTTCGTGCCGCTGACGTGGACCACGACTCCGGAGGGAGGGCTGGTCGTGGCGGGGCGCTGCGACGACGAGCGGGCGGCCAACTACAGCGTGACGAACCTGGTCGTTGCGCTGGGCGCACCCGGGGCGAAGCACTGGCGCGCAACGCTGCTGCCGGGCGGGGAGACACTCTCGGGCATCGTCAACCTGAGCCTCGCCGCCGCGAGCGAACACGAGATCTACGCCACGGCCTACGAACCGTTCAAGGAGCCCGGCGAACGTCTGGCCTACCTGGCTCGCTTCGACGGCAAGGTCTGGACACGCGTGGAGACGAAGCTCAGCGACGGCTTGATGTCCGTCGCCACCGACGGTCACGGCACGCTGTGGCTGGCAGGTGGGCGAGCGCTGTATCGCGACGCGGAGCGCGTCCCGCTCCCTGCATTACGTTTCTCCAAGCCGGCGGGTCCCGTACACGTGCACACGGTCCGCTACCTCGATGGCGAGCTGTGGGTCGAGGCGAGCTACCAGGTCCGCCTGCCCGAACAGCGCGGCGCGCACTGGGCCAGCGTGCTCTTCAGCTCACGACGCCCTGACACGACATTGTACTGCGATGCCAGCGAGAACGCGGAGAGCGCTCTGTACGAGGCGAGCCCATGAGATTGCGCTGGCTCCTGGCCCTTTGGCTCGCGCCGAGCGCGGCCCTCGCACACCCACCGCGCTACGCGGTCTGCCACGAGGAGCGTCGCGTCGAGCGTTCGAAGCCCGTGCAGCGTGCTCGGGATGCCGATGACTGGACTCCCCTCGCCCGTCGGCGACCGCCGCGGCTCGAGCAGATCCGGCTCGAGGTCTTCGACGTCGCGGAGGTCGCTCCGATGCCTTCCCGACGTGCGGCTCGACCTCGACCGGCGACAGCCCCCGACGAGCCTCCGCGGGTGGCACTCGAGAGCCGCAACAGCTTCTTCTGCATCGGTGTGCCCCGCGGCGCAGCGGGGATCTTGCGCACGATCGGCGCCGCTCCGGGCACGCGTTTCTACGGCCGTCCGCACACGGACTCGTGGCGACAGGACAACATGCTCGCGGCGGGCTACCTCTCGCTCACCCAGGCCGTGCCGCTCTTGCACCGCGAGCTCGATCGGCCGTTGCCCGCGGGGGTCGAGGCGTGGGAGCACGGTGAACGCCGCCGCACTCGACACGCCGCGGCGCGCGCCCTGGCCGACCTGGGCAGCGTAGCGTCCGCCCCGCGGGTGCTGGCGCTCCTGCGCACGCTCGAGCGCGACGGATTCAACCTCTGGCGAGACACCCTCGACAGCCTGTCGCGCCTCGATCCCGCGCTGGCTCAGAAGTACGCACAGGAGTTGATCGAGCGCGGGCTCGACAAACCCGAGCTGCACTCCGAGAACGTCACGCTGTACCGAGATCTGCTGCCGCTCCTGGTCACACCGAATCCAGAAGCACTGGCGCTGCTCCGCCGCGCCTCGAGCAAGATCACCAAGGACAGCGTGGCCGTGGCCCACGGCGCCAGCGGCTGCGAGCTCCTCGCAGCTCGCGTGCGGCTGGGCGACGCCGAGCTCACGCGGGAGCTGCGCGGCGAGCTCAACACCGCGTCCCTCGACACCCAGCGTGGCGTCGAGTGTTACAGCAAGCTGATGCCGGCGCTCTATCCCGGCGCGGACGCTTCCGAGCTCGACGTGTGGATGCACCGCCATCGCTACGACGAGCTCCTGGACTGGCTGATCGCGACCCGCTCGGCGCCCGCGGCGCCGGCGAAGAAGCGCCTGCTCGCCTGGCTCATCAAGCGCACGAAGGAGCCGGACGTGGCGGGCGACCGCACGCGCAACGACTACCAGCCGGAGAAACGCGCCAAACATCTGGCGGCGCTCGCGGCCCTCGGCGACCGCACGGCGAAGAAACAGCTCGACGCCTGGGTCGCCGATGCAAAAGACGACGGCACCGCGCCCTGGGTCGCCGTCTTCTACATGCTGCGGCTCGAGCTGCCCGGCGCGGCGGAGCTCGCGGTGACGCGGCTACGCATGGCGCGACAGCAGCACATGCGGCGCTATTCGCGGGATGCGTGGCCTCGCTTCGGGGCCCATGTCGTCACTGAACACGGACGCGTCGTGCAAGAGCTCGCGGCGCGCGGGGACGAGCGCTGGGTGCTCGGCCTGCTGGACCGGGAGGGATTCACGCGCGAGCTGAGTGTGTACCTGCTGGCGAAACAAAAACCCGCCGGGGCCTGCGGCATCGTCGGCGAAGCGGCCCACGACGCCACCGACGACGCGGTGGACGAGGCGTTCTGGGCGCTCAGCGTGCTCGGTGATCGCTGTCGAGGCACGATGCAGAAGCTCGTGTCCGACGCCGCAGAGTCGCCCCACGTGCGCGGCATGGCCAACGAACACCTGGCGATGTTGCGCGACCCGAACGTGCCGCGAAACGACGCCAGCTTGGCGAAGGACCGGCGCCTCCACGCCGCCCTCCAGCGCTCGAAGATCATCTACCGCGCACCGGAGTGAGCGCCCGGCACCGCACCAACCTTCGCCGTTCCTCCGCGTTTCCGTCGGTTACCGGCGAGCGACATGACGGAAGCGACGGCGGATGAGCGAAGTAGCCAAGACAGCCGGCGCTTCCGCCTGAAGCGGGCGTGCCGCTCGACTCGCTGCACCCGAGCGCGAGCGCCGCGGAGGAAACCAGTCCGGCGAGCATCGGCATCCAGCCCACACCCGCTCCCATCACTTCTTGTGCAGTAGGTCCCACATCGAAGGGTACACGCAACCTGGGAGGATCCGAACGATGCGGTAGGGCTGGTAGAGTTCTCCAGAGTTGCTCTCGGTGTAATCGACGAACCCGAGCCAGAGTTCGTCGTTGTAGCTTGCCGATCCCAAATGGCGGAAGTCGAGGATCTTCTGCCCGTTCTCGATCAGCTCGAAGCTCGAGAGGTTCTCGACGTTCACGCTTGTTGCTTGTGCGAAACGCACGCTCTCCAAGAACAACGGGCCCGAGGCGCCGACCCACCACCCCTCGGGCCGATCTTGGATCGTCAGCCAGTCCTTCTCCTCGTTGGCGCCCTGGTACTGTGTGGGCTTTACCAGGACGACGTCTCCGCTCGCCGCAAGAGCAGAGTCGATTCGCTGAACCACGACCATCGCCTCTGAGCCGCCGCCGGCAAGACTCCACGCGACCAGGGCGCCTCCGGGCACGCCGCGCACCGCATTGAACGCCACGCTCACCGCCCCGCCCAGGTCGCCCTGCACCGGCAGTATCGTCCCCCCGAGCGCCTCGGTGCCGGTGACAGGCGAGCCGTCGCGTGTGTGTGCACTAACCCAGGGCACTTTCTCGAACCGACCGCTGACCGCGAACGACACTCCGCTCACAGCATCGGTCGAGAGGTTGAGGTCGGGCAGCACGCCGGCGGACACGCCGAAGTACGACGGAGGCAGCAACAGCTCCCCCGCCTCGCTGATCCGGCTCACCTCCAGACCGCTCGAGCCCCACAGGTGAAGGGCGAACGCCTCGCCGTCCCAGGCGACATGCGGGATTGGAACGCTCCCGCTGTACAGCGGCACGAATTTCTCCGGCTTCGAACCCGTCAGATCGACCATCAACGCGCCGGTCGTGAGGGTCGTCCCCTCGACCAGCGCTCCCGCGGCGCAGAGCATGCCGCTCGGCGCCCGCGCGACCACACCGCCGAAGTTGGGAAAGACCCGGTGACCGAGCGCCTGGCCCGTGCTCGGGTCGAAGCTACTGATGACGAGGCGCAGGCCGGTCGCTTCTCCGCCGGTGCCATCGGTGATCCAGCCGTTCCAGGCGAAGTGAAGCCCATCGCCATCGCGCCACAGCGTCTCCCGCTCCATCTGCCCCACCGACCCCGGCACGAACTTCACTGCCCCCGTCGGGACCATGTCGGAGACAACACGGATCTCCATGCACCCGGCGCCGGCTGCGCTTCCGCCCGCCCCCGCCCCCGCACCGCCGCCGGTCGCGCCCATGCCCCCGGTGCCGGCGCTTCCGCCTGAAGCGGGCGTGCCGCTCGACTCGCTGCACCCGAGCGCGAGCGCCGCGGAGGAAACCAGTCCGGCGAGCATCGGCATCCAGCCCACACCCGCTCCCATCACTTCTTGTGCAGTAGGTCCCACATCGAAGGGTACACGCAACCTGGGAGGATCCGAACGATGCGGTAGGGCTGGTAGAGTTCTCCAGAGTTGCTCTCGGTGTAATCGACGAACCCGAGCCAGAGTTCGTCGTTGTAGCTTGCCGATCCCAAATGGCGGAAGTCGAGGATCTTCTGCCCGTTCTCGATCAGCTCGAAGCTCGAGAGGTTCTCGACCGTGAGACCGCTGGCCGCGTTGAACCGCAGGCCTTCCAGGAACGTTTTTCCAGACGCGCCAATCCACCAGCCACCCGCGGTCTGTTGAATCGTCACCCAGCGCTTGGTCGTGTCGGCCCCCAGGTATTGCGTGGGTTTCACCCGCACGGCGTCGCCTTGGGCGTTCAACGAGGAGTCCACCCTCTGGACCACGACCATCGCGTCCGGGTTGCTCCCCGCCAGGCTCCACGCAACGATCGCGCCACCCGGTACCCCCCGCACAGCGTTGAAACCCACTCCGGTCGCCGTGCCCAGGTCGCCTTGAACAGGTAGGATCTTGCCGCCCAACGCCTCCGTCCCGGGCACTGGCTTGCCGTCGCGCGTGTGGGCTGCGATCCACGGCACATCCTGGAAGAGACCGCTGACCGCGAACGACACTCCGCTCACAGCATCGGTCGAGAGGTTGAGGTCGGGCAGCACGCCGGCGGACACGCCGAAGTACGACGGAGGCAGCAACAGCTCCCCCGCCTCGCTGATCCGGCTCACCTCCAGGCCGGTCGAGCCCCACAGGTGAAGGGCGAACGCCTCGCCGTCCCAGGCGACATGCGGGATTGGAACGCTCCCGCTGTACAGCGGCACGAATTTCTCCGGCTTCGAACCCGTCAGATCGACCATCAACGCGCCGGTCGTGAGGGTCGTCCCCTCGACCAGCGCTCCCGCGGCGCAGAGCATGCCGCTCGGCGCCCGCGCGACCACACCGCCGAAGTTGGGAAAGATCCGGTGACCGAGCGCCTGGCCCGTGCTCGGGTCGAAGCTACTGATGACGAGGCGCAGGCCGGTCGCTTCTCCGCCGGTGCCATCGGTGATCCAGCCGTTCCAGGCGAAGTGAAGCCCATCGCCATCGCGCCACAGCGTCTCCCGCTCCATCTGCCCCACCGACCCCGGCACGAACTTCACTGCCCCCGTCGGGACCATGTCGGAGACAACACGGATCTCCATGCACCCGGCGCCGGCTGCGCTTCCGCCCGCCCCCGCCCCCGCACCGCCGCCGGTCGCGCCCATGCCCCCGGTGCCGGCGCTTCCGCCGGATGCGGGCGTGCTGCTCGACTCGCTGCACCCGAGCGCGAGCGCCGCGGAGGAAACCAGTCCGGCGAGCATGACCGCGAAGCTGCGCTCTCGAAATTGCATGGCGAGTGCCCGATGTGTGGGAGTGTACGCGCCGGAGTGAAAGCGCGCCACTCGCGCTACTCCGTTGTTGAGAAAAAAAAAAAACGCGTACCGTCGTCTCTACGGCGCGCGCTCGGACCAGCGCGCCAGGGAGGCTCGCGATGGCGGACGGTGCGCGGCGGTGGGTGGCGTTCCTTCTCGTGTGGTGCGCTTCGGTGCTCGGCGCGCGCGCTGCAAGCGCCGCACAGCCGCTGCGCCCTCAGCTCGCTCGGTGCATCCCGACCCCGCCGGTGCCCGCGGACGCCGCGACGAAAGGCGCCGGCAACGTCAGCGCCACGCGCAAGATCACCGTGGAGTTCCGCTGGGCGCTGGGCAAGGCGCTGGAGAACGCGAACGACGAGATCCTGGCAACGAATCGCGTCGAGGTCTGCTGGACCAGCGCGGCGCAAGCCGGCATCGCGCGGTGCCCGGGCCAGACCGGCAACGACGCGTGGATCATCTACAGGGAGACGCCGCTCAAGGGCGCCCTGCCGATGGCGACCGAGGTTCAGAGCCCGACCCAGAGCCTCGGCGCTCCCGGTGTCTCCTTCAACACGCCGCTCGACTGGGACTCCCAGTCCGACCGCAACAAGATCTTGTTCATCGTCGTGAACAAGACGGTTCAGGACGGCGCGAACCTGCTCACCACGCAGAACGCGAACCTCACGGCGGGCGGGCTCTGCGGCACGCCCACGCGCATCGAACCGGGAAGCCCGGGCACAGCGACCGCCGCCGCGGAACACTTCGTGGTCTACGGCACGCCGGCGGACTTCCCACTGCCCGCGCAGTGGCTCACCAAGTACCCGGGCGTCTGCGACCCCGACGCCATCGCGGCGTGCCCTGGCAATACCTGCTGGTACACCCAGCACGCGACACTCGGGCCCTGCATCGAACGCGCGTCCGTCAAGTTCTGGCGCGGCATGATGGACGATGCTTCGAACTGGAATCAGTTCCAGGTTCAGGCTGGTGTCACGGCGCTGATCCCTTGGACCAACGGCAGCGCCGCCAGCGGCTCGACCTGCACGACGGGCCAGCCGTGCCCCACCCGGTCGATGTGGGTTTCCCACCACGGCGCCGGTACCGGGGGGGAAGGCCTGGGAGTGAGCTGGCTCAACGGCGCGATCTTCGACAAGGACCCGGTCATTCCCTTGAGCAAGGACGCGGGCTACGTGCTCCGCAGCATCGGGCACGAGTACTTCCACACCTTCGGGGCCAAGCGGGCCAAGCTCGCGACGGACGCGAGCGCGTACGACGCATACAACGTCCTGTTCGGCGACTTCCTGGTCAACGAGAGCTTGCCGGAGCTGGCAGGCGTGACGATGTGCTTCACGGGCTACCCGGGCAACCCGAACGGAGACAAGGTCCCCGCGGGCAAGCCGTGCGTTTCGGCGCAGACGCTGTACGGATACGACTCGTGGGCGAAGGTGATCGACAAGTATCTCGAGTTTCCGGGGGGGAACGAGAACTACCTCGCCCCGTACGTCGGCTTCTGGTTCTACCGGTACGCCGCCGAGCAGTTCGCGATTCCGAAGCTCAAGTCAGCCAAAGCGCACCCGTCAGGCGTGGACTCAGTGCTCCCTGTCGGCTACGACGCCGTCGGCAAGCCCGCGAACCTCGCGGTCCGGCGCGCCGACGAGGGGATCGATCTCGTCGGCTACCTCTACCGCTCGCTCGATCCAAGCCAGAGCGGCGACCCCTGCGCGTTCCCCAACAGTCCGCCCGCGAAGCACTCCACCCAAGCCCGGTTGAGCTGCGCGCTACAAGCTGCGCTCGGTCGCAGCTTCGACGATGTGCTCTTCGACTTCCACACCATGCTCTTGCTCAAGGACTACGTCGTGAGCGACTACCGCTGGACGCCCGAGTGGCTCGGTGACTTCAACGCAGGCGCGACCGCCCCGCTCTGGAAGGCGGACCCCGCGCACGGCGTTCCGGCAGCCCCGCTCCCCAAGGCGCCGCTCCGCACGCTCCGGCCGTACGTCGGGGCCAACGGCGCCGGGTACCCGGAGAACGCCCTCGCCACCATGCCAGACGGGATCCACCGCGCGTATCGCGTGCTCGACACGTATTCGTGTGCCGACGCGGCGTGCAAGGTGAAGAACGTGAACCGCCTGCAGCCGGGCGCAACCCTCGCCGCGCCCTACGAGCAGCAGCTCGGATCCTACCGCGCGGCGTTCCTCTCGATCAGCCCCGACCCCGGGTGGGCCGGCACAGAGCTCGAGGTCTGGGTGGAGAAGAAGAAGGGCAAGCCGCGCGTCCGCGTCTTCACCGTCAACACCAGCGGCGTGGCGACCTTGCACCCGCAGTGTACGTCCCCTATGCCCGGCTTGGCGGACGACTGCTCCCCGAGCGCCGCGAACCTGGGGAAGGTGCGTGTTCCCGTCAAGGTCACCGCGACGACGCAGGAGATCCTGCTCGTTGTCAGCGGCGGGTCAGACCCGAGCAGCTTCCGCTGGCAGTTCGGACCCGAGGAGTCGGAGCTGACCATCATCTCCCCAACCGCGGGAAAACCCGCGCTGATTGGCGCCCCCGCTCCGTTCGGGGACGAGCGGGCCTTCGTGCTCATGTTCACCGCGCGCGACGCCGCGGGCAAGCCCTACGACATCGTGAACTCGTCCAACCTCGACGTCTTGGTGGGCGGCACCAGCATCGCCGGCAACTGCCCGAGCAGCCCGCAGAGCCCGGCGCCTTGCCCGTTCACGCTCCTCGGCATGAGCGGTGGCAGCTACATGGCCGTCGTGCAGGTCCCGCCGGACCTGTACTTCCCGACGCCGTGGCCGAAGACGCTCGACCTGGAGATCCGGCTCAAGAACGGAACGGCCTCGCAGGCAGACCTCGAGCCCGGCGCGCTACGGGTCGACACGGCGCGCGAGAACGTGAACACGGTGTTCGTGCTCGACACCAGCGGAAGCATGGGCAGCTCGGGGAAGCTGGACGCCGCGAAGAAGGCCGCGAAGCTGGTGCTCGATGCACACATGGATACGGTCGACGCCGCAGGGCTGGTGATGTTCGCTTCGCACGCACAGACTCTGCGCGGCCTCACGTGGCTCGATCCGAGCACGACCGCGCGACAGGACTTCAAGAACGACGTCGATTCGCTCGTCGCCGCGGGCGCGACCGCCATGGGCGACGCGCTCTTCGAGGCGCAAGACGCGCTCGACTCCGCGCCGTACCAGGGCGCGAATCCCGTCCCCGCGGTGTTCGTGCTGAGCGACGGCCTCAGTGGTTGCGACTGGGGCCCGCACAGGTACTTCTACGGCAACGAGTCGGCGGACGGCGAGGCCGATCCGAACGACCTCAACTGCGCCCCGGGCACAGTGCCGACCGCTCCCCCTTGGGATCCCTTGGGCGGCGCGGGCAGCTGGGCCAACCCGACGCTCGGCTTCAAGAAGCGCGTCGAGAAGAACCTGCCCACCCCCATCATCACCGGCGTCGGCGTCGGCCCGGACGCCGACATGGAAGCGCTCGGGGCGCTAGCGGCGATCAGCGGCGGCGTCTCCTTCCACGCCCCAAGCGTTTCGCAGGTGCAGACCCTGTCGCTGGACCTCGGCGACGCGTTCCGCAGCGCGTTCAACGTGGTCTCTGGTCACGAGCGCGTCGCGACCGCACGCGTCACAGGCCTCGGAGCGCTGCCACCACTCGCCGTCGAACCCGGCACGCGCGAGCTGTTGGTCTCGGTGATGACGAGCGCGCCGGATCCAACGCTGGTCGAGCTCTTGCTGCGCGATCCGCACGGCGCGCCTGTGGCGCCGGAGCGCCTCGCGCCCGACGCCCACGCCGTGTTCAGGATCGCCGACCCCGAGCCGGGAACGTGGACCTTCACACCGAACGCGAGCAGCACCAGCCGCGTCTATATGGAACAAGCCATCCGCAGCCGGCTCCGGTTGTTCGCGCGCGCCGACGTGCAGGGTGGCACGCCGATCATCACCGAGCCACCTGCCGGGCAGGCGTTCGACGACGGACGTTGGGTTGGGCGGCCACTCCTCTTGCAGGCGGCGCCGCACGAAGGAAACGCTATCGCGGGCGCCAGCGTCTACGCCGAGGTCAAGCAACCCGACGGCACGCTCCACATCGTGCCGCTACTGGACGATGGCCAGCACGGCGACGGCGACGCGGGCGACGGGCTGTTCGGCGCGCTGTTCACCAACACGGCGGCGAGCGGCTCGTACTCCATCCGCGTGGTCGCCGACGGCACTGCCCCCAGCTCGGGCGCGCCCTTCCGGCGGGAAACGCACATGAACGTGCGGCTTTGGAACGCTCCCGACCAGGACGGCGATCTGTTGCCGACCTGGTGGGAAGAGCTCTTCGGTACCGATCCCAACGTACCCGACGCGAATCTGGATCCCGACCAGGACGGCGCGCCGAACTGGCTGGAGTTCTTCCGCCACACTCGCCCCGATCTTTCGGACAGCGACGGCGGCGGCGAGTCCGACGGCTCGGAGATCGAGCACGGCCGGGATCCCACGAACCCCGCCGATGACACGTTCGCGGCCCCCACCCTCGCGGTGTTGCCGGGCAACGAGAGGCTCATAGTACGCACGGGGCTCGCCGGAGGGGACGGCGCGTCCGTCGAGGTCCAAGCCGCGCCGGCGAGCGCCGAGATGGTCACCGTGTACGACGGGCCGGTGCTGCATCGAGGCGAAGTCATTCTCGCGCTTCCCAACGAGGTACGACACTGCATCAGAGCGCGCGTCGCCGTCTCGGGCACGAGCAGTGCGTGGTCACCTGTGGTCTGCGGCACGCCTCGCCTCGATCCCGAGCCGCCCACGTTCGAGATGGCGTTGGAACCCCGCACAGCCTGCAGCAAGGCCGCGACCGCGAAGGTGAGGCTAGTGGCCTACGACGGGCAGCCCGAGCTGCTGCGCAACCTCTACGGCGACGACCGCACGTCCTTCGACCCGTCGGCGGTCACGAGCGGCGTGGCGGAGATGCGGGTCGCCATGGACTCTGAGATCGATGCCGAGCCGTGGCAGCCGTTCACACCGAATCTCTCCGTGAAGCTCGGGTCGGCGGCATCAGTCGTGCTCGGCGTCCGGTTGCGCGACGCGTACGGAAACGTCAGCGACCTCCAAACCCTGCGCATCGAGCGCTGCCCGCCGTTCGGCTGCGCAAAGCACGGATGCACCCAACCCTGACTCTTCGGTGTAGCGCGCGGCGACCTGCATCTGCGCTGTGCTGGCCGACGAACACCTGGCGATGTTGCGCGACCCGAACGTGCCGCGAAACGACGCCAGCTTGGCGAAGGACCGGCGCCTCCACGCCGCCCTCCAGCGCTCGAAGATCATCTACCGCGCACCGGAGTGAGTGCCCGGCACCGCAGTTGCCGGTGGCCTGTTCCCGCAGCGCTGTCTCCGCCCTCACTTCGCGCGATCGCGCTTCGAGCGCGCCAGCGCCTTCTCGTTGATCAGCCGAGTCGTGTCACTCCACACGCTCTTTTCTTCATCCGTCGCCTTCCACAGCGTGAAGTGGCACGTGGGCGCGCCGGACGGAATGGTCGAGTCGAAACGAACCTCGAAGCCGAAGGCACCCGAGATCTCCTTGGCCGCGTCGATCATGCCTTGCACGAAATAACGCTGCACCCGGCAGTCGAACGCCTTGTAGTGGTCCTGGTGCGGGCACCACACGATGTCGAAGCTGACCTGGTCGTTCGTGTCGATGCGCGGCTCTTCCAGCGACGCATACGCGATGCGGTTGATCACCGTGGCGTAGAACGAGACGAACTCGGGCGCCGTTAGGTCCGGGGGCCACTCGAAGCTGTCGAGGATCTGCCGACCGACGTCCAGGCCGACCTTGTGCAGCGCCGCGTACACGAGCTCTTGCCCCTCGGCGCCAAAGCGCGCCTCTGCCGACTCGAGCAGCTCGATCAGCGCCATCGCCTGCATCGTCCCCCACTGCCACAGCACCGCAGGGTCGAAGTCGGTCTTGCCGAGCACGTCGTTGCGCAGGCGCTCGAGCCCCCGCGCGTACGGTTGCTTGAAGCGGAACTTCTGCCAGGCGGGCTCGGGTCGGTGCTGCCAGTGCGACATACACCGAGCCTACGTCATCGGCAGGTGAGGACGAACTCCCGAAGGTCGCATCGACGCAGGGCGGGGGCGCGGGCGGGGGCGGGGGCGCGGGCGGGGGCGGGGGCGAGGGCGCGGGCGCGGGCGGGGGCGCGGTCGCGGGCGCGGGGGAAGAGATCGCGGGAAGAGCGAAGGCGAAGCGGAAGGGATGGGTCGCTCGGTGTTCTCATTGTGTCGCCGTGCTCGCGCGCACCAAGGCCAGGCCGCGGCTCAGAGCCGCGCTCCGCGCGGCGATGGCGGGGGGCCGTCGGCTGACGCCGACAAGGAGGAAGACGATGTTGCGAATCTATCCGGTCATTCTCGAGCTCTTGCGGGAGCTCCGCTCCGTCATCGCTCGGCTCGAACGGCGCGATGCTGACCTGACCCGTCAGCTGCGTCGCTGTGCCACCAGCATTGCGCTCAACGTCGGCGAGGGCATGGGGTCGCGCGGTAAGCTTCGCCGGGCCCGCTATCACACCGCTCTCGGCTCCGCACGCCAGACTCTGGCCTGTCTGAAGGTCGCTTGCGCGCTTGGCTACCTGGCTTCGCTCGACCCAGCGCTCGTCGCCAAGCTCAAGCGCGTCACCGGCACGCTCGTCCGCTTGGTCGGCGCCTGAACCCTCCGCCCGGCGTTGCGCTCATCGCGGGCGCCGGGCCGAGTCATCCGAGACTTCCGAGCAAGAGTGCAAGCGTCACCGCGGGCGTTGCAAGCCAAGCGCCTCGATGAGAACATGCGCGCATGAGCAAGCGGCGTGGGAAGAAGATCCAGTTCATACCCAAGCTGATCTTGGGAACGCTCGCGGCGGTGACGGTGGTCCCCGCTTGCGGCAACGATACCGACGACGGGGCAAGCGCGAAGGACGCCGGCTCGGGCGGCTCGGGCGGCTCGGGCGGCTCGGGCGGCTCGGGCGGACTCGGGGCAAGTGGTGGGTTCATCGGGGTCGGAGCGCCGGGCTATGGCGCGAGCGGCGGCTACATCGGCGTGGGGGGCTCCGCCTTCGGTGGTGGTACCGGCGGTGTGGACTCCGGTGGTGCTGCCGGCACCGATGGAGCGGCGGGTGATGCTGACACCGACGCCGAGCCCTCCGACGCCGCGTCGGACGCACTGGACGCCGCTGACTCGACGGCCATGAATGACACACACCAAAACGGGCGCTGGAGCGTCACGGGTGCTTTCGGAAAGCTCGACCCGGCGTTGACCCTCAAACGCCAGGCCTCGCGACGCGCAAAGGGAAAGAAGAAGCGGCGTGGCTGACCTGGTCGCGGTCCGCCGTTCGTTCACCGAGACACCCCTCAAGCGCGTGCACCAGCGCGCGGTCACTCTCGGCGAAACACGCCGACTGCGCCCGATCCCGTGGGAGAAGTTCCGCCGTGCGCGCTACCCCGAGCTGGCTCTCGCACTCGCCGTCAACGAGCTGTCCGCTCTGGCACACGGCGAGTACTTGGCCGTGGAGCAGTTCGCGCGGGTGTCGGCAGCGCTGGCGATGAACGGCGCCCCCATCGATCTTGTAGCCGCTGCCGCGCGAATTCCGGCCGATGAAATCCGACACGCCGACCACGCTCTGCACATGGCCTCACTGTGCGCCGACCGTGAGGTCACGCTGAGCATCCCTCGGCCAACCTACGCGGAGAACGCCGGCGGAAGCGCGAGCCTCGAACGCCTCGACATGATGATGATCGAGCTCCCGACCATCAGCGAGACGCTCTCGGCCGCGCTGATCTCGGCCTGTGCCGAGCGCGCCACCGATCCAGTCGTGCGAGCCGTACTGAACCAGATCGTCGCGGACGAGATCCACCACCTGCGCCTCGGTTGGTATTACCTGGCGTGGCGCTCTCCACAATGGTCGCGCGCAGAGCTGCAGCGCGCTGCGGACTTCGCGGCCGATATGATCATCAAGATCGAGGAGGAGTTCTGGCAAGGCCGGGACGCCCCGCGCTCGTGCAAGAAGGCCGCGGACGCTCTGGGAGTGCTGGACTCCAAGTCGCAGCGCACCGCCGTGCGACGCGTGATGCAAGACGAGCTCGTCCCGGGCCTCGACGCGCT
This sequence comes from Myxococcales bacterium, assembly GCA_016706225.1. Taxonomy (NCBI): domain Bacteria; kingdom Pseudomonadati; phylum Myxococcota; class Myxococcia; order Myxococcales; species Myxococcales bacterium. The sequence continues at coordinate 752,583 of JADJKB010000025.1, read as the reverse complement.
GGGCCTCGGCGCGTCGCACGCCTGGCGCGTGCGACGTCGCGGCCGCGCGTGAGCTCGCCGCCACTCCGCTCCCTCCGCGCGAGGCTCGCACCCCGCACGCGTCGCGATCTCGCGGCACGGCTCGCGGGCGGCGCGCCCGGGCGGAGCCCGGTGCCGAATGCCACGCCGTTCGTCAGCGCCTACGCAGCCGGCAAGCTCGTCGGCCTTGCCGCCGGTGAGACCGGCAGCGCTCGCGCGCGACTCGAACGGGCCATCGCTCGTGCGCTCGACGGCGCAACACCCGGCCGAGGACGCGTCGCGCTCGAGGTCGCGTACCCGCGCACTCTCGAGCGGATTCGCATGAATCAGGCCGCCGAACGTGTCGAGCTCGGCGTGACCGGTTTGTGTTGGGATCCGCCGAGCGGAGACCTCGTCGTCGTCCTGCCCAACGTCGCTCGCGACGAAAGACTCGATGTCTCCGGGCTGCTCGGGTTGATCGCGCGACGCGCCAGCGTCGCGCCCGGAAGCCTCGACCGCGGACGCCTCTGGTGTTTCGAGACCGACTGGACTGCGGCGTCTTCCCCGGCGATGCCCCGCGCGCAAGCTCGACGAACCGCGCACGACCTCGCTGCGCGCTTCCTCGCCAAGCGGGTCGGGCCGGACGGCGCCGTCGAATACGGGCTGGATCCGCAGACCCGCGAGCGCTTTCCGCGCGGCGATTTCTACCACGCGCGGGCGGCGGTCGTGATCGCCGCGCTCGTTCGCCACGGCGGACACCAACGGGTTGCGGCCCGGGCGCTACGTTTCCTGGAGCGTGAGCTCGAACGAGCGCTCGGAGGGCAACCCGTGCCCAACTGGCCAACCCACGCCTGCCGTGTCGCGGGCACGCTGGCCATGGCCGCGCGAGCTGGTGCGGGGGTGCGCGCCGAGCTCCGCGCCATCGCCGCACGCGTTGATTTTTCCGATATGCCCTGGCACGCCGCGCAACTTGTCTCCGTGCTCGGACACGACGGCACGACGGCGCTCTGGCGCGCTTGTGTCGACCATCTCAGCGTCGACCCCTGGGCCCCCTGGACGTTGATCGCCGCGCGTGCGCTCGGCGCGGCGGACATCATCGAGCGCGTCGAGCTCACCCTCGTGAACGCGCTGCGGCGTGCCCCGCCGTATCTGGGTGGAGTGACGTTTGCCGCCATTCCGGAGCTGCCGCTCTCCGCGCTGACCGCCGAGGCGCTGGCCGACTCGAGGCGGGCCGCAACCCAAAGCGCTGCGACCCTCGCTCGAGACTTCGTGCTCTGCCACCAGTTCGTTCCCGACGCGATCCCTGCCGCGCTGGACCCGAAGCTGGCACTCGGGGGCTTCCCGATGAGCACTTGCGACCCACGCTTGCGCGCCGACGTGACGGCGCACGCGCTCCTGGCCGGGTGAGCCGCGAGGTCGGGCGGAGAGCGGAAGGCGGCGCCCCCGGGCGCAGCTTCAGCTCACTGCGCGAGCCAACGCCTCACTTCGTCCGCCACGGCATAGGTCACCGGCAGCTCTTCCGCGTCCCGCATGCGGAAGGTGCCGTCGCGATCCACCGCGTAGCGGCTGGTCATCTCGTCGGCCCGCTTCGCCAGACGCTCGAGCGCGTCCCCAAGCGCCTCGACGCCTGCATCGTCCCCCACTGCCACAGCACCGCAGGGTCGAAGTCGGTCTTGCCGAGCACGTCGTTGCGCAGGCGCTCGAGCCCCCGCGCGTACGGTTGCTTGAAGCGGAACTTCTGCCAGGCGGGCTCGGGTCGGTGCTGCCAGTGCGACATACCCCGAGCCTACGTCATCGGCGGGTGAGGACGAGCGCCCGAAGGTCGCATCGACGCAGGGCGCGGGCGGGGGCGGGGGCGGGGGCGCAGGCGCGGGCGAGGGCGAGGGCGCGGGCACGCGGATTGCGCAAGCCCGTGGCGTGTGATGCTATCTTCCTCGGCATATGGGTGCTTCCTCCACGAGCCTCCAGATCGAGCGAATGGACTCGGACTCTGGAGCCGAACCCACCGAGCTCGCAACGGCGCTCTGGGACGCGATGGTGACTCGGTTCGCGGTCCTCGCTCCCAACGACTGGCCGCGCCTCGAGTACTACGCCAACGAAACCGCGAGCGAGGCACTGGACGAAGGTGTGTGGTGCGAAGAGGACGACTCCCTCGAGCTGATCTTCGCGCAAGGCTCGTGTTCGTCGTCGGCTGATCGGACCATCCATTTCATCGAGCACTTGCTGGCGAGGGAGGGCGAAGGGCTGAACGAACGCGTGGCGCTTCCCCTCGGCTTCCGGCTCACCTGGGAACCGATCGATGCGTTCGAGCTAGCGCGTCACTCGACGTTTCCACAGGTGTTCGTTGCGGGTTGCCTGTACGACCTTCGCACTCTGACCATCGGAAATGAGCTGCGTGCACCCATCTGGTACTACGGCCGCGATGGAGGAGAGGACGCACCGTTCGACTCACTGGCTCCGGACGAGCGCACGCGCGTGAAGCTTGCAGCGGTCACGGGGCAATGTACGTGCGAGCCTTGCATGGGTTTGCGTGCAGAAATCGAGGTCCCGAGCGAGCGCGCCGATCGCGACTTGCTCGAGGCGTTCGCCGCCATGGCCGGTGACGACGTGGCGCGCGCACTCTGTCGCGAAGCGGCCGAACCAGTCCGCGCCTTCGGCCAGGCAGCCTGGCGCGACAGCCCTCGGGGACCCCCAGCGCTCGCTGCGCTGAGCCAACACCTGCGCGCGCGAGGCCTGGAACCAGGAGCGCTCGCGCTGTCCGGCCTCGTCACGGTCAACGAACCAGAAGCATGACGTGAACGCACTCGACTTCACGCCCCAGCTCGTTCTCACGTACGCCAGTGGGATAGAAAGCGGCCCCAATGCCCGTTTCGGATACAATATCCTGACGGTCCGCGGCGATGGCACCATCGATCTCGAGCACCGCTGGTACACGCGGCGACGCACCTATCGGGGCCGCGTCGACGCATCGGTGATTGCACGCTTGCTCGAGTCGCTACGTGGAGCGGGCTTTCCGAAGATGCCGCCCAGCATGATCCCTCCCGGGTCAGCGCTTCGCACTATTCACGTGCGAAATGGCGAGCTCGAAGCGTACGCGCTGCCCGTGGACTGGCACACACCCATGGGCTGGCCAGGATTCAAGGAAGTGTTTCGACTTCTCGACAGCCTGGTGCGGCAGGCCTCGTGCCAAGAGGTCACCGTCACCGATGACTTCGAGCCAGGGCTCGTGACTGACGCCACGAAGCTGGGCGAAGAGACCGCTTGACCCTGTGGGTGGTGAAAACCCAATCTCGTCGACAGATCGCGACCACGGCGCGCGCCTCGAATTCGATGGTGCAAACCACCAACCCTCGGCCACTCGACGACGTGACCCATCGAGTGGGGCTCGACGGGACGCGACTTTGGGCAGCCGTTGGCGAGTCCCGGGTCTGGACCGGGCTGTCAGCAGAGAGAGGGGAGCGAAAGGCGGCGCCCCCGGGCGCAGCTTCAGCTCACTGCGCGAGCCAACGCCTCACTTCGTCCGCCACGGCATAGGTCACCGGCAGCTCTTCCGCGTCCCGCATGCGGAAGGTGCCGTCGCGATCCACCGCGTAGCGGCTGGTCATCTCGTCGGCCCGCTTCGCCAGACGCTCGAGCGCGTCCCCAAGCGCCTCGACGTCGTCGTCGGTCGAGTAGACGCCCAGCGATGCGCGCACCATGCCTGGCACGTTGCGTCGATCGCCACACAACATCTCCTCGCGATAACTGGCCTCGGTCTGATCGTCGATCTGCAGCAGCGCCTTGACGTACGGATGCGCGCAAAAACACCCGTCGCGGACCGAGATGTCGTGAAAGTCGTTCAGGTACGCGGCGACCAGACCGTGATGCAGGCCCGCCAGGTTGAACGACACAACCCCCGCGCGGGGCACTGCGGTGAGATCCGTACTGCCGTAGAGCGTCATGCCGGGCACCCGCTCCAGCCGACGGACCAGCTTGTTGGTGAGCACGTGCTCACGCTTCGAGACCTCATCCATGCCAATGGCCAGCAGCGTCTCGGCAACCAGACCCATGGCGATCGAACCAGGGATGTTCGGCGTGCCCGCCTCCTCGCGCGCGGCCACGTCTTCCTTCAGCTCGAACTCCTGCATCGTGACGTAATCGACCATGCCGCCGCCGACATCGGTGACACAGCGCCGCCCACTCAGCGTGTCCAGCGTGCCCACCAGCGCCCCGCGGCTGCCGGGTGCGTAGAGTTTGTGTCCCGACAGCACCAGGTAGTCGAGGCTCTGGCCTTCGGGTCCGTGCAGCTCGACCCGGGCGTGGGGCACGGACTGCGCGCCGTCCACGAGGATCTGTGCCCCCACGTCGTGCGCCATGCGCGCGATGCGGTGAACGGGGTTCACGATGCCGGTGACGTTGGAGACCTCGGTGACGGCTACGAGCCGAACTCGCGCCCCGTCGCGCTGCAAGATCCGCTCGAGATCGGCCATGTCGAGGGCGCCCGTGAGTGGATCGACGCGCGCGACCCGCAGGTTGTGGTGCCCGACGGCCTCCATCCACGGGATCAGGTTCGAGTGGTGCTCCATCATCGTCACCACCACCAACGGTCGAGCCAGCATCTCGTCGAGCGTGGCGCGACCGGTATCGCTCAGCGCGCTCTTTAGCGCGCGCACCAGCTCAGCCGGGGAGCCGGTCGGGAAACGCTTGAGCACACTGCGCAACTCGGCCGGGAACAACGCGCGCGCCAGGAAGTTCGTGGCGCCGGTCGCGCCGTTCGCGGTGAAGAGCACGACGTCGCGCTCCGGCTGGTACCCAACCAGGCGTCCGATGGCGTCGCGACTGTCCTCGATCGCCCGCGTGGTGTCGCGCCCGCCGCGGTGGGCGTCGGTGTGGCTGTTCGCGCAGGCGTTCTCCAGGTAGTGCCCGAGGCCCTGCCACACGACCTCCGGCATCAACGCCGTCGCCGTCGTGTCGAGATAGATGCGCCGCTTGTCGGCCTCCCCTCCACGCACGGGATCTGCCCGGTTCAGTCCCAAGAAGCTCTTGGCAAATCGCTCGAACGCTCTTCCGTCTCCCATAACGCGCAGCTCTCCCACGTGGGTCATACCGCGCTTGCCACGCCGAGTCCCAGCTCTCCTCGCTAGAACACCGATCAGCTTGCGCTGCTCGTGTTCTAGGACCTTTACGTTGGGGCTGCGCCCCAAACCCCCGGCCTTCGGCCGTGCGCGCTCCGCGCGCGAGCGCCGAACACCTTGCAAGTCCCGGAAAACAAACGACGTTCAACCTGTTCGGCGCTCTGGAACACCGATCAGCTTGCGCTGCTCGTGTTCTAGGACCTTTACGTTGGGGCTGCGCCCCAAACCCCCGGCCTTCGGCCGTGCGCGCTCCGCGCGCGAGCGCCGAACACCTTGCAAGTCCCGGAAAACAAACGACGTTCAACCTGTTCGGCGCTCTAGGACACCCTTGCTTCCTCTGTTATGCGTCAGGCCGTGCGCATCCTGGCCATCGAGACCTCTTCGCGACGCGGCTCCGTCGCGCTGCTCGAGGACTCCGCTCTCGTGGCGCGGGCGACCCACACCGAGGTGGCTCGCCACGCTGAACGCATCGCCCCACTGCTCGATCGGGTCTTGAGCGAAGCCGCCTGGACTCGCGCTTCGATCGAGCGCGTTGCGGTGGGCATGGGCCCCGGCAGCTTCACCGGCCTGCGCGTCGGGATCGCGTTTGCGCGGGGCATCCAGCTCGGGCTCGGGATCCCGCTCATTGGCGTCGGCTCCCTGGAGGCCATGGCGGAGCTCGGCCCCGAGGGTCGAGCCCGGGTCGCATTGCTCGACGCTCGGCGCGACGAGATCTTCGCCCAGGCCTTTGGACCGGACGGCGCGCCGCTCTCGGAGCCCGAGGCCTTGCCCCGCGCGAACCTGGCCTCGAAGCTCGAGGCGCGTTTCCCCGACGCGATCTGGCTGGGCGAGATCGCAAAAGAGCTGGGCTTCTCGGCCTGCCCCCACCAGGATGAGCTCTCGGCTCTGCCGGATGCGGTCGGCGTGGGACGGATTGCCGCACGCCGCAGCGTCGAGGCCTCGCTCGAACAGCCGCTGTACGTGCGGGATGCCGGGGCCAGCCCCCAGAGCCTGCCGCCGTCGCCGATCCGAGAGTGACCTTCCCTCGCCCCTTCGGCACTGGCAGACTGCCGCCGTGTCCAGCCCGGAGGAACAGCAAGACAAGCTGCTTGCGCGCTTTGGCCGCCCTTTTTCGGGTGGCGACGTGTTGTTTCGAGACGGCTCGCCCGCCGTCGAGGCCTACTTGCTGCAGGACGGACGGGTCCGCTTGATCAAACAGGTCGGGGCGGTCGAGCGGAGCTTGCGCGTACTTCGGCCCGGCGACCTGTTTGGAGAATCTGCCCTGGTGCGGGGCGCACCGCACAACTCGACCGCCGTGGCCCTCTCGGACGGCCTGGCTCTGGCCCTGGATCACTCGACCTTTCAGCAGGTTCTCTCCAGCAACGCCGCCGTCGGCAGCCGGGTGCTCCAGCAGCTCATTCGCCGGCTTCGAGACGCCGAAGATCAGATCGAGATCCTGATGCTGCGGGACTCCCACTCCAAGGTCGTCGTCTCCCTGATCAAGCTGGCTCAGCTCGCGATCGCGGCCAGCCCCGAAGGGGAAGGGCCGGTGCAAATCGCCATTTCCCCGCTGGAGCTGTCGGCTCGGGTGGGCCTCGACGTCGACAGCGTCAAGAGCATCATCCAAGAGCTGAGGGACCGAGGCTACGTACAGATCACGGACGAGAGCGTCGCGCTGCCGGACCCTGACGCCCTACGCGAGCTGTATGGTCTGCTCGGTGTCCGTGACCAAATCCGCGGCGACGACGACTCCCCGGGCAAGACCGCTGCGATCTCCGGCACCTAGGCCGACCCCGCGGCGTTGACGCATCCCGGGCCGTGCGCTATCGCGAGCCGCGCATGAAAGCCTCGTATGCTGCGGTCGTCGGGTTGCTCCTCGCTCTGGGCAGCTGTGCAGGCCAGAGCAGCAAGAACCCGGGGGGCGGTGATCCGGAACGCATGAGCGAGTCCGAGTACGACATCGCGCGCGACGCGTTCCTGCGACAGAAGAATCCCCGCCAGGCGCTGGAGCACGCGCTGAAAGCCCTGGACTTGAACGACGAAAATCACGAGGCCGCGCACCTCGTGGCGCTGATTTACCTGGCCATGTGCAGCACCGGCAACGACGAATGCCGGCTCCCCGAGGCCGAGAAATACGCGAAGGCCGCGCTCAAGGTGAAACCGGACTTCCGCGAAGCGACCAACACGCTGGGAGTGGTCCTGATTCACGAGAAGAAGTACGCCGAGGCGATCGCGGTCCTGAAACCCCTGTCGGAGGACATGCTGTACCAGACCCCCGAAAATGCTTGGGGAAATCTGGGCTGGGCGTTTCTCGAGAAGGGGCAGCTCGATGCCGCCATCGATGCACTCTCGCGCAGCGTTGCCGCTCAACCGTTGTTCTGCGTCGGCAACTACCGGTTGGGCGTGGCACACGAGAAGAAGAAGCAATACACGGAGGCCAACGAGGCCTTCAGCCGGGCCCTCGCGACCGAGGCGCCGGCGTGCAAGGGCCTGCAAGACGCCTACCTCGGGCGGGGACGGGTGCTGGTGAAACTCGGACGCGGCGCTGACGCCGAGGCCGATCTGCGCAAATGCAAGGAGCTCTACCCGACCTCTCCGGCGGGAAAAGAATGCAGCTCCATCCTGGCCAATCTCAAGTAGGCTCCGGCCCACATGGAGACGGTGGGACAGCTCCTGCGCCGAAGCCGTTTGGAAAAACGGATGAGCGCGGAAGAGATCAGCCGCGCGACGCGCGTGCCGATGTCCAGCCTCGAGCGCATCGAGGCCGACCGCTTCGACGAACTGCCGGGTGAAGTCTTCGTCCGCGGATTCTTGAAGGCGTACGCGCGCGCGGTGGGTCTGGCACCGGAAGAGGTGCTCGCGCTCTACACGGCCAGTCGGCGAGTGGCCTGGGTCACCCCCCTGCCCCTGTCCAGCGGCAATCCCGCGGTGAAGCCGGCCCGCGGCAAACGCTACGGCGTAGCCCTCGCGTTCGTGCTGTTGCTCATCCTGTTCACGCTCGCCCTCAGCATCGTGCTGAAGCCTCGCGGCGACGACATGCCGCAAGAGCTGAGCGCGCTGCCCTGCCCCGCGGCCCGCGCCTGACCGTGGCGGCCGCTCGCGCGCGCATCGCTCACAAGACGCACGACACCCGAGCCTGGCTCTTGCGCCGGGTCGAGTACGGCGAGAGTGATCTGGTCCTCACGCTCTTCACCGAGACGCTGGGCAGAGTCAGCGCGCTCGCGCGGGGAGCGAAGAAGAGTCAGCGGCGCTTTGGCAGCGCACTCGAACCAATGCACACGCTTCGGGTGCGACTCGACGAACGCGCTGGTGCGGAGCTGCTGCAGCTCCGGGAGGCGAAGCTCGAGACCCCGCGTGCCATGCTCTTGACCAGTCTGGAGCGCATGGAGGTCGCGGGCCGCGCGCTCGGTTGGGTGCGCCGCGCCGCGCCGCCGCGCACGGCAGAGCCAGCGGTGTGGCGTGCGCTCGAGGTGTTCTTCTCGCGGCTCGAGCTACCGGATCCGGCATTGTCAGCGCGCGCGGAGCTCGCCCACGCAGGCCTCTCGTTACTGGTTGCGTTCGGCTGGGGGCTGGACCTCGCACGCTGTGTTTCCTGCGGGAAAGCCTGCCCAACGGCACAAACTGCCCTGGTGGACGTCGCTCGCGGCGGGCTGATCTGCGTGAGCTGCGGCGGCGCACGGCTGCGCCTTGGCGCCGGGCCACGGGCGCGAATGATCCGCGCGGCGGAGGGAGAGAGCGGCGTACTCGAGCCGGGAGACGTCGACGCCGCCCTCACACTGATCGACCGCGCCCTGTCTGTGCACCTGGGCTTCGAGTGACGGGGTCTGATACGCTCCCCCCATGGTCCTCGACGCCCGTCTCAGGAAGATCGCAACTGGAGTCACTGCGGGCGAAGCCGCCCACGCACTCGCGCGCAGCCTGCGCCCAGGTGAGTTGCTCGACGACAAGGTGAAGGCACAGGCCGCCGAGTTCGAGGCGACGCTCGAGACCATGTTTCTGATGGCGGCCGTCGACGGCGTGGTGCAGCGCGACGAGCTCGAGCAACTCGCGGCCAGCTTCCAGGCCGTGGTGGACATGCACCACGTCAAGGGCATCGATCTGCAAGCGCTGCTCGATCGCTTCAATGAGAAGCTTGCGCGGGACGGCTGGCGAGCCCGCCTCGACGCCTGCGCCCAACGCATCCCGTCGGCCGATGCGCGGGCGTTCTGTTTCCGTTTGGCCGCGGGCGTTGCGTTCGTCGACGACCACGTCGCGCACGCGGAAGCCGCTGCCATCGAGGCGCTGTCGAGCGTGTTCGAGCTGACGCGAGAGGAGACCCAAGAGATCCTCGACGAGGTCCACGCCGAGCTGTTCGGCGGCTGAAGGCCGGTCGAAGATTGGCCGATCGCACGCCGGCAGAGCCGGCCGGCGTGGGGTGGGGCCAGCTCTCGAGCGCACCTCACCCCAGCTGGGCGAGCAGCCGGAGCTCATGACCTGGCGCGTTGGCGGGCGGCCGAGGAAAGACCTGCACGAACTCGCTACAGCCCGACAATTCGGTGCCGAGAAGGTGCAGATCCCTGCCCGCTGATGCTACTCGCGAGGGGATGGCCGGCGAAGGCCCGAGCTCGGCGGAGGCCGAGCGCAAGAAGATCACGGGTCGCGCCGGCATCGTCGCTGCCGGTACGCTGTTCAGCCGCGTCTTCGGCCTGGTCCGGGACCAGGTTCTGGCCGCGGTCTTCAGCCGTGCCGCAACCGACGCCTTCTTCGTTGCGTTCACCATCCCGAACGTGTTGCGGCAACTCCTGGCTGAGGGCGCCGTTCAGAACGCCGTCCTGCCGGTGCTGGCCAAGACCCGTGAGCAAGAGGGCGACGAGGCGGCGCTCCGGGTCTTTCGTGCGCTGCGCGGGCTCTCGCTCGCGATCTTGCTGGTGGTGACCATCGCGGGAGTGCTCCTGGCTCCCCAGCTGGTGGAGCTGTTCGCCGGCGGCTTCCACGCTCACGAGGGTCAGTACGAGCGCACCGTGACCCTGACTCGTTGGGTGTTCCCGTACATCTTCTTCATGGGCACTGCCGCCCTCGGGGTCGCCGCCCTCAACGTACATCAGCGCTTCGTGGCAACCAGCTTTGCTCCGGCGCTGCTCAACGTCGCGTTCATCGTGTGCGCCCTCGGGCTGCCGGATCTCATTGGTGCGCGGGGACACGACCGCACGCTGGCGTTGGCCGCGGGGGTGCTGCTCGGTGGTGTGCTGCAGGTCGTGGCCCAGTGGCCGAGCCTGCGCAGAATCGGTTACCTGGTTGCACCGACCTTTCGTTTCAACGACCCCGGCGTGAAGGACGCACTCCGGCGCATGGGGCCGGTGTTGATCGGGCTCGGCGTCTATTACGTGGACGTCGTGCTGGCGCGGCGCTTTCTCTCGGACCTCGGGGTCGGCGCCCAGAGTTATTTCGGCTGGGCGCTCCGGCTGTGTGATTTTCCGCAAGGCATCTTCGTGATGGCACTGCAGAGCGCCACCCTGCCCAGCCTCGCGCTCCTGGTCGCGCGCGGAGACAAGGCCGAGGTCGGACGCACGTTCGCGTTCGGCATGCGGCTCGCGCTGTTCGTGGCGCTCCCGGCCAGCGTGCTCCTGGTCGTTCTCGCCGAGCCCATCGTCGTGCTGATCTTCCAGCGGGGTCAGTTCGATGCCGAGTCCGCCCGCGAGACCGCGAAAGCGCTGGCGGCCCAGGGTCTCGGGATCTGGATGGTCGCAGCCGTTCGCCAGCTGGTCGGGGTGTACTACGCCCTCGGTGACACCCGAACGCCGGTCGTCGTGGCCGCGCTCGATCTGGGGGTGTTCATCGCGCTGTCCCTGTCCCTGCGGGGCTCGCTGGGCCACGTCGGCATCAGCCTCGCGGTCAGCGGGGCCAGCGGCGCCCAGATGATCTTGTTGTGGATCGGACTCCGGCGGCGACTCGCAGACACCCATCTGTTCGAGATCGTGAAGTCCGGAGCCAAGACCCTGGTCGCGGCGGCACCCGCGGCCGCGGCCGGACTCGGCGCCGTCCACCTGTTGCAGGCCCCGGCTGGCGCAGGACCGATACAGCGGCTCTTGCCGGGCCTGGCCGCCGTTGCGAGCTACGGCGTGGTGTTTCTGCTCGCCGCCTGGTTCCTCCGGAGCGAGGAGCTTCGCAACTTGGCCGACGCAGTCCGGCGGCGTGGCAAGGCAAAGAGCTGATTAATCGTGGCGTGCCCTCGGCTGACGCGGCAAGCTCCGCGTCCCATGAGCCGAGTGAGCCCCGACACCACCCGCGTCATCGGCGCCGATTTCTCCGCGGCCGCTGCCGCGGTGGACCAACTCCCTGCACCGACCTCGATCGAGGTCGCGTTCGCCGGGCGCTCGAACGTGGGCAAGAGCAGCCTGATCAACTGCCTGATGTCGAGGAAGAACCTGGTCCGCACCAGCGGAACGCCCGGCTGCACGCGCAAGATCGGTTTCTACGACGTGCGCCTCGCCGACGACGCGCGCCTCACGCTGGTCGATCTTCCCGGTTACGGCTTCGCGCGACGCAGCAAGACCGAGCGTGACGCGTGGGCCGAGCTGATCGAGGGCTACCTGCTCGGGCGTGCCACGCTCCGGGCGGTCGTGACCATCGTCGACGTGCGGCGCGGCCTCGAGTCGGACGACCGAGATCTGCTGGAGATGATCGCGTCGCCCCCGCGCGCGTCGCGCCCTCCGCTCACCTCGCTGGTCGTGGCCACCAAGCTCGACAAACTCCCGCTCTCGAAGCAGAAGCTCGAGCTCGCCGGGGCCCAGAAAAAGGCCGGCCTGCCGCTGCTCGGGTTCTCCGCAGAGACGGGGCTCGGCCGTGACGCGCTCTGGCTACGGCTCCGCGCCGCCGCGTCGCTCTCGACGCCGGAGCTTCAGGGTGCAGCGGTGAACGCTTCGTCCTCGTCGAGCTGACGACCACAGTCGCCGTACAGCGCGAACTTGTGAGTCGTGCCCGGGATCTCGAAGCGCCACGCGGGTCCGGCCTTCGCGCGATAGTACTCGATGCGCGCCATGCGATCGCTCGGCGCGCCCTGTTTGATGGCGTGCGCCCAGACCTCTTTGAGGTCACAGCGAGGCGGCTCGGGCAGCGGATCGAGGACCGCGGTTGGGCAGGGATAGTCGGTGACGTCGGGGTCGGCGATCAGGCCTTCCTTCTTGAGATGTACGGTTTGTTTTCCGCAGTAGTGGCGGCGGGGCAGCGTGCCCGGCTCACGCGCCGGCTGCGGCCCCTCGCCCTCCAGGCTCTGGAACATGTAGCGCGCGCGGCCCGAGATCGCGTTGACGTCGATGCTGCCGTCGCTCTTGACGCCTTCAGCCCAGATGCTGTGCAGGATCTTGCGCTGGGTGACGGCCCGGGCTCCGGACAATGACCCGACGACGTCGACGGCGTTGGGGAACCCGACGATGCCCCCGGTCGTCGGCGGCGGCGGTGGCACCGCAACCTCGGGGCGCGAGGCCTTCTTGGCCCACAAGGAGAGCCCGATCCCGGCCATGAACGCGACCACGATGACCATGAGTCCGATCACACGATCGCGCCTGCGCGCGGCTTCCACCTCGGCGAGGAGCGCTGTCAGGTCGGGCTCGGACATCGGGGGCGACCCTATATCATGAAGTCGCGGGAGCGCCGCTAGCGCCGGCCCAGGCGCTCGCGGACGCCGTCCGCGGCGGACCGGACGACAGGGGCATTGCCCTACGCCGCCGAGCGCGCTATCTACGGCCGCTCCCGCGAACCACCCACAGGGTGGGTGTCACGGGTGGAACCGGCGGCCCTCGGACCGCCGGATCGGGCGCATAACTCAGCGGTAGAGTGCGACCTTCACACGGTCGAAGTCGCAGGTTCAAATCCTGCTGCGCCCACCATCCTCTGCATCGGAGCACCAGGCGTGGCACGCCGGAGAGCCCCGCCCGCAAGGACAGGCGCCGGCAGCACCCAGCTCTCTCGACGCATGCCTGCCCATTCCGAATCCGCGCTCGCGACCGCCTGCACTCGTTGTGGGGCAACGGTCCCCGTCGTCTTGTCCGCCACCTCACCGGCGTGTCGCTACTGCGGCAGCGACTCACCCATCGATGCGGCTGACCGTTCGAGTGGTACTCTGCCGCCGTGCGCATCGTCGCAATGGCGGATACCCACCTGTATCATCGTGAGCTCGTGGTTCCCGATGGCGACGTCCTGATCCACGCCGGCGATCTGTGTCGCGGGGGTCAGCTGCGGGAGCTTGCCATCGCACTGGACTGGCTCGGAGAGCTGCCACATCGTGAAAAGCTCGTGGTGGCCGGCAATCACGACTGGGCGTTCTTGCGTGAGCGGGAGAGCGCAAAACGCCTGTTGCCGCCCCGGGTCAGCTATCTCGAGGACTCGGCTGTGAGCCTGCGCGGCGTCCGCTTCTGGGGCAGCCCGTGGCAACCCGAATTCTGCGACTGGGCCTTCAACCTGCCGCGGGGCGCTGCGCTGGCCGAAGTGTGGGCTCGAATGCCGGAGGACACCAACGTGCTGATCACCCACGGTCCGCCCGCGGGCATCGGCGACGCGGTCTCCGTGGCTCGCCGCGAGGGCTGCGCCGACTTGCTCGCTCGCGTGCGGGGGGTCCGCCCCGCGCTGCACGTGTTTGGCCACATCCACGAGGATGGTGGCGCCTGGCAGATCGGCGAGACGCTTTTTGCCAACGTGACGACCTGGGAGTGCGAGCGCCCGCCGACGGTGATCGATCTGGATCCCACCACGAAGACCGTGACCCCGGTGAGCGTTCCGCCGGCGCGCGGCGGAGCAGCCTGATGCGAAGTGGGGCGGTCCGTCGATGGCATGTCAGCCTGGCCCGTGCCCTCGTGCTGTCCCCTCTCCTTTTGGCCTGCGGGCGCACCCCACCGAACTGCGCTTCGCTCACTCACATGAGCCCGGTTCCAGACTGCAGCGGCATCAGGTGGGCGCCCCACGCATTGTCGATTCCACCCGGTCCATCGGTTCGAATCGCGGCCGCGCTCGGGCCCGGTTGGGTCTTGCAGTGCTTCGCTTCCGAGCCGTTGGAAACGAGACCATCCAGATCACGCCCGTAATTTTTCCAGGCGTCTGGATCGGGCGTGAGCTCGCGATCTGTTTCGCCCATGAACACCCGACGCACTACCAGCGTTTGGTTCGATGGCAGGGTCGTGCCGGCGCCGCCCGCCCCATCCGACTCGGTTTCGCCGCCGCAGCTCGTGACCACGAGGAGCAGCAACGCGGTGCCCAGCTTCGTCATGCGCTTTCTTCAGCGTAGCGAACTGGCCCGCGGGCGTGCGAAAAAAGGTCGCGGGCGTCCTGGCGCGTTACCGAGCACAGGACTGACCTCGGATGGGCGCGCGTCGCACGAACGAGTCAACCTCCCGGAGCCTCGAGCTCCACGAACCGCCAGCTGCAGGTGCTGATGACCAGCTCCGCGAACACGCGAACCTTCGCCGAGAGCAGTCGGGTGGTCGGATACACGATGTGGATCGGAAGCGGGGGCGGTTCGTAGTCAGCGAAGAGGATCTGAAGTCGTCCCGCACGCACGGCCTCCGCGATCTGATAGCTCAAGACCATCGTCAAACCACCGCCGAGCTCGGCGTGGCCAATGGCAGCGTCGGCGCTGTTGCTGACGTATCGGGGACTGATCGGCACCCGCAGCTCCTTGCCCCGCCGCACAAAGCGCCACTCGGGGCGCGGCGTGAGTCCGGTGAACTGGATCACGTCGGCGCGGCTGCCGGGCTTCGACAGCTCCGCTGGAGTCTTCAGCGACCGGGCGCCATGGCGTTTCTCGTGACGAGCGACGTACGCGGGCGATGCTACGACCACCCGCCGCGTCGCCCCGACGTTGCGCGCTACCAAGCTCGAGTCGAGCAGGTTGCCGATGCGCACCGCCGCATCGATCCCATCTTCCACGAGGTTCTCCACGCGATCCGAGAGCGTCAGCTCGGCGACGACCTCGGGATAATGCAGCAGGTAGCGGGAGACGGCGGGCGCCACGTGCATGCGGCCGAACACACTCGGCGCCGCCAGAACCAAACGCCCGGATGGCTCGGTCCGCTCGGCCTGTGCCGCGGCCTCGGCTTCGCTGATGTCGGCGAGGATCCCGCGCGCTCGCTCCAGATAGCGCGTGCCCGCATCAGTCAGCGTCACGGAGCGAGTCGTACGCTGGAGCAAGCGGGTGCCGAGCCGCTCCTCGAGCCCGGCAACCAGTCGCGTGACGGCCGGTGGCGAGAGCTGAAGCTTGCGCGCGGCCGCGGCAAATCCCCGCAGGTCGGCCACGGCTACGAACGCGACCATCGCCTCGATCCGGTCCACCTCACTATTGCATCATTTGCAATAGTGCAGTGCAACGGGAGCGTATTGTTGCAGCACCCAATGGGGAGCAAGTTGGGGTCCGAAAGGCACTCATGCCCGAAACAGACCCGACCAAGCTGGCGAGTGACATCGCCTTCACCCCGGCCGTCAAGGCGCTTCAGGTCCAGCGAGGTTCTCGCTCGGCGTACGCACGAATGGAGGCGGGCGGCGGTTGGGCGCGTGGCATCAGCGATGAGCTCAGGGCGTTCATCGGCGAACAGACGAGTGTGTTTCTGGGCACCGCGAACGCAGAGGGTCAGCCGTACATCCAGCACCGCGGCGGGCCGCGAGGGTTCTTGCGTGTGCTGGACGAGCACACCCTGGCGTTCGCCGACTTCCGCGGCAACCGTCAGTTCATCTCGCTTGGTAACCTGTCCGAGAACCCGAAGATCCACCTGTTCCTGATCGACTACGCCCAGCAACGCCGGATCAAGCTCTGGGGACGGGCGAAGGTCGTCGACGACGACCCCCAGCTCTTGGCTGACCTCATGCCAGCGGGCTACGCTGCGAAGCCGGAGCAGGCCATCGTGATCGAGGTGCACGCCTGGGACGTGAACTGCCCACAGCACATTCCCCAGCGGCTCGAGGCGGCGGACGTGGCCGAGGCGCTGGCCGAACGTGACCGCCGCATCAGCGAGCTGGAAGAGCGGCTACGGCAGGCCGAATCGGAACGATGACTCGGGCTGGTTCGATGGTGCGCTCGGCGTGTCACTCCGGGCTGCGCTGGGTGACCTCGATCGTCCGGGCACTCGCGGGATCGGACTCAGGATCGAACGTGGCATTGGTGGCGACGCCGTGGGCCTCCCACCAGACCCGAGCGTCGTGCTGACTCCAGGCTGCAATGTCACAGGCGGCGAGTGACTCGCGGAGCGCCGCGGCGCTCAGCGGCCGATCGCCGGGCTTCTTCTGCAGGCCCTGCATGATGAGCGCCTCCAGATCGGCGGGCACCGGACGCCCCAACCGAGTGTGAACCGGGATCGGCGCGGTGTGCAGGTGGTCGGCGCAGACCTCGATCACCGTCTTTGCCTCGAACACGTGTTTGCCCGTCAACATGTAATAACCGACGGCCGCGACCGCGTAGAGGTCGCTGGCCGCCTCGGCGCCGTCCGGCGTCGAGATCAGCTCCGGCGCCATGTAGAGCGGCGTACCGGTCAGCTCGTCGGCTTGCGACAAGGAGTCGCCCTGAGCCTTCGTGAGGGTCTTGACCAGGCCAAAGTCCAGGACCTTGACGTGGTCGTAGGCCGCGGTGTGCCCGATGACCATGATATTCGCGGGCTTGATGTCGCGATGAACGAGCCCGAGTTGATGCGCCTCGGCGAGCGACGCGCACACCTGGGACAACAGCCAGATCACGCGGCCGGGCGGGAGCGGGCCCTCTCGCTCGACCAGCTCGTCGATGGTCAAACCGTCCAGGTACTCCATCGCGTAGTAAAAGACGCCCTCCGGCGTGCGGCCGTAGTCGAAGATGGCCACCGTGTTCGGGTGACGAAGGCGCGCGGTCTGAACGACCTCGCGCTCGAAGCGGCGCACCGATTGCGCGTCGATCCGGTCGGGCGGCAGCAGCTTGAGCGCGGTCTCGCGCCGCAGCATGGCGTGGGTCGCGCGGTACACGATTCCCATTCCGCCCTCGCCGATCTTCGCGCCCAGCGTGTACTGACCGAGCTTTTGCGCCTCGCTCACCTCGCGGCGTAGACCAAAGATGACCCGCGACGCCAGCGTGGCCGTCGCCAGCAGACAGCCGAGCCAGAGCAGCAGGCTGATGAGCTGGAACGGGAGTGGCCAGTCCGCGGGGCCCGTCTGATGCACGGGCCAGCGCGGGTGGAGCGCCGACAGGAAGAACACGAGCACCGCGAAGGCGCCGGTGATCACGCCCAGCGTCAGGGTACGTCGAGCCGTGCTCGGCACGACCACCGCTCGAAGCACGGCGGCGGTTGCGGTGGTCAGCACCAGGTTGAACACGGCGACCGTTCGAATCGGAAACAGGGCCCCGTTGAGGTGCAACAGGATCGAGAGTCCGACGATGCCGACGGCATCGACCCACTCCAGGGTCCGGAAGGGCAGCGGTCTGCCGCGTAGGACGAGCCACAAGCCACCCGTGACCAGCGTCGCGAGGATGTGAAACCAGCGGGAGGCCGAGCGGAGCTCGGTCATCACGTCCCCGCCGATCAGCCCACGCACGACGACGACGCCGAGCAGAAAAGCAAGACTCAGCGCAAAGCCCACGCGGTACATCAGCGCGAGACGCTTCTGCAAGAAGCCCCGGGCGTGGGTTGACGGCGCGGTCGAGCTCACCTTCGCCCACTAGCATACCGAAGACTTCCGGCTGTCGCGCTATGGTTGCGCGAGCGATGCCCCGACTTGCTGTCCCGCAAAGGAGCACCGGCACGCCGGAGGGCTGAACTCCGAGCAGCTCGAGCCGGGCACCGCGCAGGACGACTGCCGTCCTTCGCGGCTCACCCGCTCGGCGCCGCTGCGTACGCGTCGAGCAGGCGCCCGGCCAAGTGCAGCACCACGGTCTGTTCTTGGACGAGGTCGACGCGAGCTCGCGCGACGCGGAGCTTGGCGCGCCGCAGATCGTCCTCCGCCTGCTGGACCACGATGGCCAAGGTCTGACCCAGCTCGAAGCGGGCCTTCTCCGCGGCGTGAGCCTTCTGCGTGATCGTCAGCGTCTTCTCCGCCAGCGCCACCCGACGCGACGCCACACTCTCGTTCGTCACTGCCAGCGCGGCCTCTGCGGTGATGCGGTCTCGTCCCGCCTTCAGGTTGTGCTCGCTGATGCGCGCGCTGAGCAACGCCGCGCGCTTCTCGGCATTGCGCCTCGAGTCATCCAGAGGCAGCTCGAACACCACCCCTACGTGTAGCGTGAGCCAGCCGAGTTGCCCGGCTCGGGCGGCGGCCCGCGGGATGCGTTCACTCACGCCCTGCGACTCCACGAACCCTTCGAGATCGAGGCGCGGCCGCGTGGACTCCCCCGCGACTTCGGCCCGCGTGCGCGCGAGCTTCACCTGGGCCTCGAGCTCCGCCAGTTCCACCGACCCCTTGCGCAGCGCCGCTTCGACGTCGGCGCGTGTGGCGCTCGGCCCCGCGGCGGGCGGTGCGGTCGCGCTGGCCGCGAGCTGACGCTCGGGATCCGGAGAACCAATCAGCCGGGCGAGCTCCAGGGCGCGCTGGCGCTGGGTCAAATCCGCCGCCACCACCGACTCCTCGAGCTGCGCGACGCGGCTCGAGAAGGTGAACACGTCGCTCTCCGCCGCGGCACCCTGGAGCACGCGGGCCTGTGTGTCCGCCTCTTGTTGCTTGGCGAGCGCCAGGGCTGCGCGCTCGATGCGCCGCGCTTCGTCCGAATACCAGAGCTCCCAGTACTGGAGGACCACGTCTCGGACGAGCTCGCTCTTCACCCGGTCGCGGGTCTTGCCAGACAGATCCTTCTGCACGCGCGCCGTTCGGAGGTCGGCCTCGCCGACCCGCGTGCCCGCGCCGCGCAACAGGGGCTGGGTCAGGGACGCCCGCGTGCTGACTCCGTAGCCATTCGCCGACCCGCCGCCCAACGCACCCGTCGTCGCGTCGTTCTCGAAGCGCTCGCCTTGCACGCGGATCTCGGCGCTCGTACCCAGCGGAAAACTGCGCCGGAGCGCCGAGCCGACGGTGTAGCTCCGGGAGACCGAGCCCGTCACGGTGTCCCCCGTCCCAAGCCGAGGCGTCTTCTGCCGGGTGTACCCGGCGTCCGCGATGAACACGTACGAGTAGCGGCCTTCTTCCGACAGCACACCCTGTCGGGCGCGTTCCACCTCGAGCTCCGACGCTAGGCGAGACGGGCTGTCGACGAGCGCCCGCGCCACCGCGGCCCGCACGTCGATGCGTTGCTCCTCGGCCTGGGCCAGGGGCGAGCTCAGCGCCGCGCACAAGAGACTGGCCAGGAACACATGATGACGCTTTTCACTCATGCCGCAGTGCCTCGATGGGGTTGAGCCGCGCTGCCTTGTGCGCGGGCAGGTAGCCGAACAGCACGCCGACCAACGCCGAGAACAAGAAGGCGACGACCAGAATGTTCGGTAACACGACGAAGGGGACGCCCAACGCGCGAGTCGCGGCGTAGGAACCAGCGAGGCCGATGCCGATCCCGAGCGCCCCGCCGATCATCGACAGCACGACGGCCTCGACCAAGAACTGCAACAAGACCTCGCGCGCCATCGCGCCAATCGCCAGGCGGATGCCGATCTCCCGTGTGCGCTCGGTCACGTTGACCAGCATGATGTTCATGATCCCGATGCCACCCACCAACAGACTCACCGCCGCGATGGCGCCGAGCAGCGCGGTCAGAGCGCCGGTCGCGCTGCTGACGGTTTGAGCAATTTCTTGCATGTCGCGCACGTTGAAGTCGTCCTCGGCGCCCGCGGCGACCTGGCGCCGCTCGCGCAACAAAGCCTCGATCTGTTCCTTCACCCGCGTCGTGCTCTTGGCGCTCGAGGCCGTCACGAACACCGAGTTGATGTCGTTGCTGCCCGCGAGCCGCCGTTGCACCGCGCGCAGCGGCAGGAGCACGACGTCGTCTTGATCTTGGCCCATGCCGGACTGGCCCTTGGCGGCCAGCACTCCGATGACCTCACACGAGAGCTTGTCGAGGCGGATGGCCTCGCCGATGGCGTCAATCGAACCAAAGAGCTCCTTTTTCACCGAAGCGCCCAGCAGACAAAGCGGCTGCCCCGCCGTGATCTCCGCGTCGGTGAAGCTGCGCCCTTCTGCGATGGCGTAGGCGCGGACCTCGATGTACTCCGCCGTCGTGCCCGTCACGGACGTGCGCCAGTTGCGGTTGCCCCAGACCGCGAGCGCCTGGCGCCCCGCGGTCGGCGCCACCTTCTCGGCGCCCGGAACGTCCCGACGGATCGCGTCCACGTCTTCTTTGGTGAAGCCCGACGCCGCGGAGAATCCGCTCGAACGACGACTCCCACCCGGGGAGACGATCAGCAGGTTGTTGCCGAGTTTGCCGATGTCGGAGGTGACCTTTGCGGTGGCGCCCTCCCCGATGGTCACGAGCGCGATGACCGCGCCGACGCCGATCACGATCCCCAGCATGGTCAGGAACGACCGCATGGTGTTACGGCGGATCTCCCGGAGCGCCATGATCAGCGTGAGGCGGATCACGAGACACCCCGTTGAGACAGTGGGCGCCGGGAGGTTGGGCCGAAGAACTCGACGTCCTCCGGACGCCCTTGGTCCACGATCAAGCCGTCCTTGAACATCACCACCCGCGACACGTAGACACTCATGTCCGGCTCGTGCGTGACCATGGCAATGGTGATGCCGCGCTCCTTGTTCAGGCGCACGAGCAGCTCCATGGTCTCGTGCTTGCGGGCCGAGTCGAGGTTGCCCGTCGGCTCATCGGCCAAGAGCAGCGACGGTTCGCTGACGAGCGCCCGGGCGATGGCCACGCGCTGCTGTTGACCGCCAGACAGCTCGGCCGGGGTGTGATCCCTGCGATCCGCGAGCCCCACGGCGTCGAGCGCTGCCAGGGCACGTTCGTGGCGTTCCCGCACCGGCACACGTCGGTAAACCAGGGGCAACTCGACGTTCTCGATGGCGGTGGTGCGCGCCAGGAGGTTGTAACCTTGGAAGACGAACCCCACGTAATGTCGTCGCAAGAGGGCGCGTTGATCTTGGTCGAGCGAGCCGACATCGACGCCGCGAAACAGGTAAGCGCCATGACTGGGAGCGTCGAGGCAACCGATGATGTTCATTGCCGTCGACTTGCCGGAGCCGCTCGAGCCCATGATCGCGACGAACTCTCCGCGGTCGATGCGCATATCGACCCCGTTGAGGGCACGAACCTCGGTGTCTCCCTCGCCATAAATCTTGTAGACCTGCTCGAACTCGACGACGCTGGCGCTCTGGCTGGGCGCGGGCGCGCTCATGGCGCGTCCTCGATGTCGGTGATCACATCGGCGCCGGCGGGCAGCTCACCGGAGCGCACCTCCGTGCGTTTGCCATCCGTGGCTCCGATCTCGATCGGTACCCGCGCCGGGGCGCCGTCGCGTAGCACGAACACCGTGTCGCGCGGCTGCCGCGGCGCGGCCGGCTCGCCGCTGGAGCTCGCGGGGCGAGGCCCACCCCCGCCGCCGGGGCCGAAACCTCTGCCCCGACCGAGACCGGGCATCGGCAGCCCCCCACCCTTGCTGGCCGCCGCACCGCCCTTGGCCTTGGGACGAAATCTGAGGGCCGCGTTCGGCACCGAGAGCACGCCCTTGATGTCCTGGGTGATGACGGTCGCGGTGGCCGTCATGCCGGGGCGCAACAAACGTTCCGAGTTGTCGACGGTCAGGAGCCCTTCGTAGGTGACCACCGTCGTTCCCGCCTTGGGCAGGTTGTTCAGCCTCACGACCTTCGAGCGGAACTGGCGCTTCGGGTGGGCGTCGACGACGAAGGTGGCAACTTGTCCTTCTTTCACCTTGCCCACGTCGGCCTCGTCGACATCCACCTTGAGCTGCATCTCGGTGATGTCGCGCGCCAGCGTGAACAGCACCGGCGTCTGAAACCCTGCTGTCACGGTCTGCCCGGGCTCCACGCTGCGGGCCAGCACGATGCCGTCGATGGGAGACTTCACCACCGCCTTGCCCTGGTTCGTTTTCGCGGTCTTCAGCCCCGCGCGCGCGACGGTGACCTGCGCGGACGCCGTCGCGACCGACGCCCGCGCGCGCTCCAGGGTCGCCTCCGCGGTCTCCAGCTCCTGGGCTGAAGCAAGACCCTTCTTGTTCAGCTCACGAATGCGCACCGCCTTGAGCTCCGCCTCCTTCACGCTGGCGCGGGCGTTCCGCGACGACGCCCCCGCACTGCGCAGCTGAGCGGCCGACTCCTCGACCCGGGCCACGAGCGCCTCTTGATCGATCTCGACCAGCTCTTGCCCGGCCTTGACCCGATCGTTCACGTCCACGTTCACCTTGAGCACACGACCGGAGACCTCCGCGCCAACCTCGACGGCGTCGAGCGGTGTGAGGGTGCCCGTTGCGATCACTGTCTCGCGCAGATCCGACGCCTCGACCTTGGCAGTGACGTAGGTTTCTTTCTTCGCGCTGCTGACCCGTGCGCGCCAGACGTAGAACCCGGCCGCGACCCCGAGCAGCACCAGAAGCGCGCCGATGCGCCACAGCCAGCGACGAGCGCCGCGGCCCTTCCCAACGCCCAGTTGTGCCATGACCTGCGGGTCCGCCGATCGATTCTGTGGTTCCACGAAGACTCCTGAAGTGAAGGACGAGCCGAGCTCAGCCAGGCGACGGGCCGGACGGCGGGCCTTCACCCGGCGGCCGATCGAACCTGCGGCGCAGCGCATCGTGTTTGATCCGCTGATCCGGCGTCAAGATCTCCCGGATCTCGGCGTCGATCTTCTCGCGCAGCGCCCGGTGCTCCGGCTCACAGCGCTCGAAGGCACGGCGCCGCTCGTCCTCGTGGCGCTCGAACACCTGTTTCACCTTCTCGCGCTGAGCAGAGTCCAGATCGAGCGCTCGGGTCATGGCCTCGATACGAAACCCCATGCGGGCGCGCCCCGGCGGGCCGCCGAAACGCTCGGCAAAGCGGTGCAGAACGAAGGACTTCGTGCCGAAGCCCCCCGCCACCGCACCCAGGCCGAACGCCACCACCAGCGCGAGCACCGCTCCCATCCGCTGTTTGTTCATTGTTCCAGCTCGACGACGTCGAACGACGACAGGGCGTCGCGGTCCAGCTCGCTCTGCGCCGACGACGACACCCAGATCGAGAGCGCAGCGGCCGCCGCAAACAGCCCGAGTACGATGCCGCGCGCGCCCCACGGCTCGCGCTCCAGCTTCTCGCGCTCCACGCGCAGCATGACCCGATCAGCGAGCCCTGAAGGCGGCGCGAGAGCCTCAGTGGCCGCCGCCAGGCGAGCGAGCTTCGCAGCGTGATCTTCGAAGTCAGTCATCGTTTCCTCTTCGGCCCCTGAGCGTGGCCCGAGCCCGAACCAAGCGCTGCTCGATCGCGCCCGCACTCACGCCGAGCACCTCGGCGGCTTCCGGGTTGGTCAACCCTTCGACGCTGCACAGTACCACCGCGGCGCGTTGTTCGGCGGGTAGCTCGTCCAGCCAGCGTCCAAGCTCCGCCAGGGCCAGGCGCGCTTCGGGGTCGTTGCCAGCATCGCCGACGAGCTTCTCGAGTGCCGAGTCGTCACCCCGCGGCCGGGCTTTCCTCCGCCGGAGCGCATCGAGGGCGGTGTTGGTGACGACCCGATACAGCCAGGTCTGAACCTGCGCGCGACCGTCGAAGCTGCCGTCCGTCAGTGCGGTGAACGCTTTCACGTAGGCCTCTTGGAGAACTTCCTCCGCGTCCGCCTCGTTACCCAGGAGGCGGGCGGCGAGCCGGAATAGAGCGCGCTCGGTGCGCTCGACCAAGGTCCGATACGCAGCGCGATCGCCGGCGCGGACCTTCTTGGCCACCAAGCTGAGGTCGGGCTCTGACACGGCTCGAAGGTCATACTCGTCGAAAGCGGCGGAAGGAACGCAGGTTGTTCCTCCCGCCGGCCTTCCTTCATGGTTTGTCGCGGGGCGGGCCTTGTTCGACCCGCGCGGCCAGCTTCTCCCGCTGCGCTGGCTCGAGCACTCCCATCAGGACCCGCAGCTGCTCGACATGGCCTTCCGCTTGACGGTGAGCGCGCTCGGCCACCTCCGCAGAGGCAACCAACTTCGTCGCGTCGAACGTGTCGGTCGCGAAGGCAGTGAGGAGCGCTTTCCTCGCCTCCTGATGTTTTTCCATGCCGGCCTTCCAGTCGCCGCGTTCCTCGCGCTTGGCGTCGTGCGCCGCACGGAGCGCGGTCTTCTGAGCGTCCGTCAGCTCGAGATCGCGCAGCATGCCAAGACCTGGACCCGCATGACGCGAGAACCCGGGCCCCCCGTGTCGGCGGTGGGGGCGCGCCTCGGCGCCGTCCTCTCCGGCCTCGTTGTCAGCGCCGTCCGCTCCCGGCGCACACCCGGGCTCATCCATGCCCGGCGGAGGCCCAAACCCCATGCGGCGACCCGCGTGTTTGCCAAAGCCCTTCTCGTGGCGTTTCTGGACCTCGGCGACCAGCTGCTTGCGCTGGTCGGCGTCCAAGGTCTGGTGCAGCTTGTTCAGTGCCGTGTGCACACGCTGGCTCATCGTCGTGGCGTCGCGCTCGAGCGCGGTGAAATGCGGCGCGAGCGTTGCAGCGTCGAGCTTGCCCGCTCGTACGCCGGACGCGAGCGCTTGTTCGAAAGCACGGTGCGCCGCGCTGTCCATCGGGCGCGCTTGTTTCAGCTCTACCATCAGCCCTTCGATGATGGTCTTCTGCTCGGGCCGGAGCTCGAGTTTGTCGAGCGCCGCGCGGAGCAAGAAGGCCGGGCCGCCGGGGCCCCGCATGCCGTGTCGCCCTTCCGGCGAGGCCACTGCCCGCGGAGTCTCCACCTTGGGGGCCTCGACCGCCGGTTCCTGCGCGGTCCCCTCGGGGATCTTGTCGCTCGGTACCTCCTCAGAACAAGCGACCAAAAAGAGCGCGGCGGCGCAGCCCAGCAACGTTCGGTTTCTCAGGTTCAGCTTCTTCATCTCGGGATACCTCGTAGAGAGTCCGTCTCTCAGGGCTCCGACGGGTGGCCGCCGCGATCCCTACGCGGAACGCCGAGTTTTTTTCTACTCGTGCAGCTTCGTGACGCAAAACCGCCGCAGAACCAGCGGCTGACCGGCTTCGATGCCGGCCTTCTGGCGGGCAATGCCCACCTGCGTGCCAACGTCGTCGATGCCCTCGATGCCGGGCAAGAGCAGCCCACGGCGTCCGTGCGCGTCACTGACGATGACGCCGTATCTTCGGGGATCGAGGTCGGCGAGCTCCGCTGGCTCGTCGGGCCCGAGCACGCTCACCTCGATCGATAGCCCGCCGAGCTCTGCTGGGGTGACGGGTTCGAAGCGCGGATCTCGCGTGGCGGCGAGCACGGCGCTGCGCACGGTCTCCGCGAGCACGTCCCGCTCTACTGGGTGAATCGACCCGATGCACCCGCGGAGGCTTCCGTCCTGCCGGCGCAAGGTGACGAACACACCCGCGGCTGGCGCCCCCGCGCGTTCTGCGCGGACGAAGCGCTGTTCGGCCAGGAAGGTTCCAATGGCACGTCGCGCGAGGGGCACGAGCTCGGGGCCGATGTCGTCGAGCGTGGACATCGCACGCGAGTATGCCATGGGCGGGACGGGAATTTCTTGGCAGCAATTGCGCGCGAGCGGCGCTAGCGTCGGAACCCATGACGCAAGGTCTGCGCAAAATGGAGCGGCTCGTCGCGGCTCTCGCGCTGACCGTTTGCGGTTGTGCGACGACATTTCGCGATGCCCGCGCGCCCGCGGGCGTGGAGCGGAGCGAGTGGGCGAATTTCTATCTGATCGGGCTCGTGGGTGAGGCAGAGGTCGATGTGCGAGACCACTGCCCGACCGGCCGAGCCCGCGAGGTCTGGATCGGCGAGGACGTGCTGACCCTGGGTGTGAGCCTGATCACGCTCGGGATCTACACGCCTCGCAAGGTTGCGATCACCTGCGCAGCGCCGCCGACCGAGCGCGGGGCCCGGCGATGAGGGCGCGAAACTTGGGCTTCATCCTGGTCACCGCCGGGCTCAGCTCCGGCTGCTTCCGCTGTGTCGTGCGCTCCGGTGAACCCCCGGGGGACGCGCCCACTGCCTACGACGAGCGCTGGCACAGCGGCTGGGTCGGCGGGTTGATCGAGGCCAGCGGACCTCATGCCCTCGACCAGGCCTGCCCCGAAGGTTGGGCCGAGGTGCGCGTCGAGACCGACCCGCTCCACGCCTTCTTGAACGTCGTCACGCTCTACATCTACTCGCCGCAGGCCGTGACGGTGGTCTGCGCCGCCAAGGACGGACGCGAAACTCCTGCGCAGACCGCGTCGGGCGCGTACCCGCCGAAGACTCAGGGTTATCCACCCGCCGCGCTTCCGCCGCCAGGGGACTGACGCGACGTTCGACTCGCGTGCGACGACTCCGGCGCTGCGCGGGATCCGCCCGGCGCCCGGCTGAGTTATAGCCAACGCCATGAGCTCCCCGCCCGTCCGCGTCGAAGTCGGTCCAATCGCCCGCATCGTGCTCGACCGCCCGGACAAACAGAACGCCATGACGGTCGAGATGGGCCGTTTGATGACGGCGGCGGTGTCGACGCTCAACGCGTCGAACGCGCCCCGGGTCGTGCTGCTCGAGGGGGAAGGCCGTGCGTTCTGCGCGGGCGGAGATTTCTCGCTGATCGAGGAGAACTCCAAGAAGTCTCCGGAGGACAACCGGCGCGACATGCTCGCTTTCTATTCGAGCTTTCTCGCTATCGCGCGGCTCCGGGTTCCAAGCATCGCCGTGCTGCATGGCGCGGCCGTTGGTGCCGGGCTGTGTCTCGCGATGGCCGCCGACCTTCGGTTCGCCGCGCGCGAAGCCAAGCTCGGCGCCAACTTCGTGAGGGTGGGGCTGCACCCGGGCATGGGTTGCACGCTGCTCTTGCCGCGGCTGGTTGGAGCAGCAAAGGCGGCCGAGCTGATCTTGACGGGCAAGCTGATCTCCGGTGAGGAAGCGCTGCGCATCGGACTGGTCAACCTGGCGGTGCCGCGTGAGCAACTGCGCGGCGCGGTGACGGAAGCCGCGCACCAGATCGAGAGCGCCGCGCCGATCGCGGTCGCGCAGGCGAAGGAAACACTCGCGGCCTCGCTGTTGTCGGAGCTCGATGCGGCCCTCGAGCGCGAAGCGGCCTGTCAGGCCCTCGACTTCACCACGCGCGACCTCAAAGAAGCCGTCGCAGCTTTTTCAGAAGGCCGCGCGCCGCTATTTCAGGGCGCGTGAGCCGCGAGACCGCGGCACGCCGGACCCGCCCTCGCGCGCGCGCGCATGTGGTGGGTTCGCCCGATGAAGCACGTCGCTCTCAGCCTGCTCATTTCGAGCCTTGTCGTGGCGGGTTGTTCCAGCGATGAGTCCACCGCGAAGTCCAGCCCCGGGGACGCGGGGAGCGACGCTTTTCAGAGCGGCTGCGACAACACGAGCGCCGCCACGCTGCGCAGCTGTGTGAAACAAGACGCCGTCGAGGCCGACCTGAAGTTCATCGCGCAACCTCGAACGCCCGGCTCGCCGCACTGGCAGGCGGTCCAGGATCTCTGGACCAGGACATTCCGGCGCTGATGCTCACGGACACGAGCGAGTTTCGTAACCCGAACTACCACTGTCGGAACGGCACCGCGGACACCATCGACACCCTCGACATGGCGTTCTTGGCGGACAACACCCGGGTCACGGTCGGCTCTGCGGTGGACTTGCTGGAGCTTCGCTGAGAATGGGCAGTCCTCGACCAACTAGGTCGAGAAGACCTTCGGCCTGTTCGACGCAAACTGGCAGCTCAAACCCGCTGGGCAGGTCGTCAAGGATCAAGCATCAAAGAGCTGGTGAGCGTCGCGGCGGGCCTCATTCACCCTTGGCCTCTTTCAACACCTGCTCGGCGATGCCCGCCTGCTCTTGCACGATCTTCTCCGGCGCGTCCTTGTCGCACTTGCTGGGATCACCCAGGCCGCCGGCCTCCTGGCAGCTCAGATTGATGCTCAGGGTGCCGCCGTTGGTCTGGACCTTCCATACGTAACGGAACTTGTTCTGGCCGATCTCCGAGCCGAGCAAGGTGCGGGGCTCGGTCACCAGCGTGAGGCCCGCCGGGTCGCGCTTCTCGATCAAGTACCCTCGGTCGAGCAACGTGCCCTCGGCGGCGTCGTACAGCTTCTTGGCCTCGATATCGGTCTTTTTTTCGAGCGGGGTGTAGGGCACGAAGCGCGTCCCGGAACAGGCGCCGAGCGCCGCGACGAGTGCGACCCGTGCCACGAGCCGAGTGATCGATCCGCGTTGCATGCCGCAGACGCTAGCCGCGGGCGGCGCCCGGGTCGAGTGTAAGGCCCGGGCGAGACCCGCGTTGTCCCTGGCGGACCGACGTTTGTCGGAGATCGAGCATGCAAAACCATCGTCGCCTCGTCGCCAGTCTCGTGCTCTCGATTCTCTTGGCCACCGCCGTCTCGGCCTGCAAGAAGGACGGCTCCTTCGGCGGTGCCCCCTCTGCCGCCGCAGCCCCTGCCGAGCCGAGCTCCGGCGTCGACGTGGCCAAGCTCAACCGTAAGCTGATCAGGAACGCCGAGCTGTCGGTAACGGTGGCGTCCCCGAGTCTCGCGCAGAGCGAGGCGCTGAAGATCGCAGCGGCGAACGGCGGATACCTGGCCCAGAGTGAGGTCAGGGGACAGCACGGCGACGATGGCGAAGAGCCCGCGGAGGTCGAGGTCGTGCTGCGAGTTGCCAGCGACAAACTCGACGCCGCGCTGGACGCCCTCGGCCGGCTGGGCAAACGCGTCGGGAGCGAGAAGATCACCAGTCGCGACGTCACCGAGGAGTGGATCGACGTCGATGCCCGGATCCGCACCCAGAAGAAGCTGGAAGAGCAGTACCTGGAGATCCTGAAGGGTGCCAGCAAGGTCGACGACCTCCTGAGCGTGCAGAAGCAGCTCGCCGAGGTGCGCGGAGAGCTCGAGAAGCTCGAAGGGAAGAAGCGCCTGCTCGACAACCAGATCGAGCTCTCGACCATCACGGTGACGTTTCACGGCGAGCGCCCGCTCGTCGCCATATCGTCGGGCGCGTTCGGCCGTGCGGCGAAACAGGCCGGTGCCGACGCGGTCAACGTCGGGGCCGCCATCGTGACCGGAGGCATCCGGCTCTTCGGTGTGCTCTTGCCGGTCGCCCTGTTGATCTTCCTGCCGTTGCTGCTGCTCGGGCGTGTGATCGTTCGGCGCTTCGTGGGGCAAAAACCTGCCCACGCCTGACTCGGGATCGGCGCGGGCCGCGAGCGCTCACTCGTCGTCGCCCGACGGCTCGAGCGTCATGGCCTGGGCCTGGAAGAACAACGACATCGCGCCGAGCATGCGTGTGTCTTCCCCGGCGAGCAGTCCCACGAGGTTGCGGGTCTCGCCGGGATCCGAGCGAAGATCGTAGACCTCGCGCGTGCGTTTGCGTTCGTCCAGCATCACCTTGAAACGACCGAGCACCATCATCTTCACGTTCACCTGATCGGCGGCGACGGGCCGAACGAGTCGCGGGGTGTGGCCGCGCAGGTACGGTACCAAGCTCTCTCCCAGCATCTCTCCGGGTGTCTCCACGCCGACCAGATCGGCCAGCGTCGGCGCGAGATCGAGCAACGAAACCGTGTCGTCGACGACACGTGGCATGACACCCGGCACGCGGATCAGAAATGGCACCCGCACCAGCACGTCGTACAGCGAGACTCCATGGTTCGGAATGCCGTGCTGACCGAAGCCCTCGCCGTGATCACTGCTGACGACCAGGATCACCCGCTCCGCGAGCCCCCGCCGCGCGAGCTCCGAATCCAGTCGTCCGAGCTCCCGATCCACCAGCGCCACCTCACCCCACCAGCGTTCGTAGGCGGAGCCACTCAGCCCGGCAGCGTCGTACGGCTCGTGGGGATCCATCAGGTGCGCATAGGCGAACTGCGCGCCCGCGGCGCGTGTATCGATCTCCGCCAACAGTTCGTCGACCATGCGGTCGCTGAGGGCATATTTTTGCCCCGGTCGGCGGGGTGTGACCAAGCGTTCGGAGTCGAAGCGCCCGACCAGTCCCGAACCGTCGCCGAGCGCCGGAAAACTCGCGAGGTGGAGGGTGAAGAGTCCCGCCTGGCGCATCAAGTCGGGGATGCGCGGCGAGGGATCTCGGCGCAAGCTGCGTCCAAACCGGGGGTCCATGGCCCAGCCGAGCTGACACGAGAGCTTGGAGGCGAAGATCGAACCCAGCGAGTTCCGGGTCGACGCGCCCGGCACCCGAGCCTGACGGAACGCGACGCTCGAGTGCGCGATGCGGGTCAGGTTCGGGGTTCGCCCAGCCGCGACAGTCTCGTCCAGCACCTCCGCGCGCAGCGCGTCGATGGTGATCAGGATCACGATCGGGAGGCGCGGGGCGAGCCGCGGAGAGCTCGCGGGGATGGCCGGCCGACCCGGCGCTTTCGCGAGGTACGCGGGCGCGACGTAGGCTGCCGCGACCTCGGGGGACACGACCACACCCCGGGCCACCGACGCCCGACCGCGGGCGAGGAAGGGAAACAGAAACGTCCCAGGCACCTCGAAGGCCTCGATGATCACCGGGGGCGGCGGCCAGAGCCCGAGGCTCAGCACACCGGCACATGAACCCATCACACCGGCAACGACCGCCATCCGACGCGACAGAGAGAGCCACGCCGGCAGCGTCGCGCCGATCAGCGCGGCGGTCGCCAGCGTGGCCGCCCCAAGGACCAGGCCGAGGTGCACGCCCGGGTAGCCTCCCTGCAGCACGGCGTGGTGTAGACCCAGGACGGCGAGCCCGACGCCGAGCCCCAGCACCCGCAGACGACCGCGCGCAACGAGACTGCCGAGCGCGCCTGCAATCGGCACGGCGAGCGCAAACCCGAGCGCCAGGCCCAGCGCCAGACTCGGATTGCCCTTGCGCTCGGCAAACGAGCGGAAGTCGGGCCTGAGCGCCAACGCCAGCAGCGGAGTGATCAGCGCAGCGTGCAGCAAGCGACCCGCGATCGGCCGCATGCGGAGCCGACGAAACGCGAGCGCGAGCAGCGCGCCGACGACGGCGATGGCGGCGACGTGGCCCAGCTCGAACCCCAGATGCAGCAGGCGCGCGCTCAGGCCCCCGCCCGATGGCGGTCGCAGGGCGAACACGACGGAGTCGACGGCACCGACCCCCGACCACGCGAGCACATGGGCAAACGCCGGCGAAATCCGGGGCTCGTCGCTGGCGGCGGGATCGGCGAGTGCGTCCACGAGCCCAGCATCCTGGCACAGCCGTGCACCGGTCCGATCCAGAACGGCGATGCGAACGACTCACAGGTCGAGGAGCCCTGCTCTGCCCATGCGCTCGAGCCTCATTTCGCTGACCTTCGCCGCGTTCGCGACCTCGGGCTGCAGCGCGCTGCTGGTCGGCTCAACGACCGCGGGCCTCGGCGGCGCCGCGGCGCTCAGCTTCGAGTGCCCGGGCTACGTCGTCGTCACCTTGCGTGATGAGCTGACCGGCGCCGAGCTGTGTGGAGAGCCCATCCACGCGCGCGACCGCACCCAGGACCGCGAGCGCACGCTGGTTGCGTGTGCGCCGTCGACGTTGCCCCCCGGCAACTGGGAGCTCACCGCAGCCCGCGGCGGCGAGCCTGGTCAGCTCGTCGTCGAACAACCCGATCATTGTCAGCGCTGGGTCTACGCGCTCGAGCTGACGCTGCCGGCCCCTGCTCTGGTCTTGGCCTCGGGCCGCGCGCAACGTCCGCGTCGAGCTCGGCGTCAAGCCTGGCTCAGTACCGACTATCGCGCTTCGCGGGCCACGTGTGGAGATAGAGCTGATACACCCGCGGCTGAAGCTCCGCGAAGCGCGCGCGCCGGAACGTCGCGTCGATGCAGCGCGCCAGCCCGGGCGGCGGGTGCCCGTCGGAGAGCTTGGTGCTCCCCACCCGACCGCCGCTTGCCACCGCGACGTCGAAGTCCCAGCGATCACTGATGACCTTCGGAGCCGCACGCTGCGCTTCCTCGAGGCAGCCGTTCAGCTCCGGCAGCAGCGCGTCGAAGGCCCTGGGATGTGCGCCTGATTCACGGTTGCTGAAAGTGATGCGCGGGACTCGAAACGCGAGCTCGAGGTCACACGTGAGAGTCGCGGGGGGGTTCGCCGGGATTGACCAACGCTCGGCGGCCAGCGCGCCCCGCAGACACGACAGCTCCGCCGCACCGGCACGGCTGGCATGCCATTGCCACACGTCGCTCGTCGCTCCTTCCGCATCGACCGCAACCGCCAGCTGAAGGGTGAACGACTCGAGTTGCCGGGTCGCGTCCTTCCAGCAACCGCGGGCGGCGCGCTCGATCTTCGCGGCGGCCTCGGCTTCGAGCGCAGGCTCGCTCGCGCTGACCCGCGCCCGCGCACTGAAGTGGGACAACAGCGGGTTCGTGACCGCGGCCGCGGGAGCCGGAGCGGGCGCAGGTCGAGCCACCGCGACCGCGAGCCCGACGCTGGGCAGCCTGCGGGTCGCACTGAGCGCGAAATCGATGCCTCGCCCGCTGTCGTCGTCCGCACGAGCGAGGAACAGCGCCGCGTGCACGCCTCGCATCGAAGTTCCCGAGCGCCAGGTGAGGGACGTGTCGCGATCCGAAGGCAATCGCAGCCCCCATGGGCGTCCGTCGAAGAACGCGGCGGTCGCGTCGGGGTAACCTGCCACCGCGTCGTTGGTGTGCCCGCGCCAGCCGATGATGCGCGCGGCGTGGTCGTCGACGACCGTCAGCCGAACTGGGGCGTCGTTCGCGCACTGACCACCGTCGTAGCTCACGCGCAGACAGGTGGGCCAGATCGGTCTTGCACCGCGCGGCGCCGAGCTCGCGATTAAGGTGAGCGGGCAGCGCCGTTCCTCACCCCAAGCCTTGACGCGAGCGAGCGAGGACAACAGGCAGGCGAGCGGCGCGGCGTCGAGGGAGTCGTCCATGGCAAGCTTCGGCTCCTCGGTCTCGAGGAGCGCGGCGGCGACGCGCGCGCATGCGGCTTCCGAGACGAGCTCGCCGACGCTACCGAGCGTCCGCTCGCCAAGGTGGATCAGCGACGGCCCGATGAAGAGCACGTCGCGCGGACGGAGCCCTTCGCAACGCGGAGCGCCGAGCGGCGCCGAAGCGACCACAAACCCGACCGGCGTTGCCTGCGGCCAAGCGTAGGCCGCGCGTTCTGCCGCCTGCCAATACCTGACGTGGAAGAGCGAGCCGAGAGCTAAGAGGCTCACGAGCCAGACGGAGAGCCCGACTGCGCTCTCTTTGAGGCGCGCCGAAAGCCCACGCGGCCCTGCCTGCACGAGCCAGCTCAGGAAAACACCGGCGCTCGCGGCGGCCAGGAAGCGAAGCTGCGAAGAGGCTCGCTCGAGCAACTCCGCGAGCGCGATCACCTCTGATGCGCGCGGCAAGGGGCCCGTGCTCTCTTCGCCATCGTATCCACCCGCCCACCACGGCGCCTCGGGACCGGGCACGTAGCGCAAGCCGCTGTACTGGAAGCCTCGCGGCGCCAGCGCGGCGGCCAGCGCGAACAGAAGCGTGGCGCCGAGCGCGAGGGCAACCATCAACGCCGCCGCCTCTCGTGCCTCGCGCGCGCGGGTTTGCCCGCTGGAGACCGCGATCGCGACGATGCCGAGCGCCGTCGGCGGCCACCACGCCACGCTGTAACCGCGCTTGGCAGCGAAGCCAACGCCCACCCCGGCGACGAGCAGGCCGAGTACGACGGCCAGAGCACTGCGCCACGCGGGCGCGGTCTCATCGGCACGGCTGCGGCTCAGCCACCCGAGCACGGCGATCGCCACGCACGCGAGCATCGCCGACGCAAACAGTCCCGCGCACCAGACAACCGTTGCCGAGAGCACCTGGCCCAGCTCTTCTTTGCCGAAGGCGCTCGGCAGGCGTGGCAACGAGAGCGCGCCGGCGAGCGGTGCCAAGACGACGAGCGGGAGCGTCCAGAGGAGACGCGGCACCCGGCGGCTGAGCATCGTGATCAACGCGAGCACGGCGAGCCCGGCGGCCAAGCCGACGCCAGTCCCCGAGCGCGCGCTCGGCGCGACGTACGGCCAGGCGAAGCTCAGCCGATGGGACAGGGCGTCCGCCAGTTGGCGTTCGTCGACCTTGCTCCACAGCGCGCCCAGGAGCAGGAGCCCAACCGCAAAAGCGAGCGCGATGCGCACTGAGCCGCGCGCGGCGGGCGGGTCTTCTGCCGCTCTGGGTTGCAGTCCGTTGCTCATGCGCTCGCTGCTTGGATTTCGTGGCGCGCGATCACTCTGCCCGGGCGGGCTGACCCCGCCTCAGCATACCCCGGCTCGATCGCGTTCCGAGCAAGATCTGCCTCGGTCTCTGCTCTGGCTCAGCCCGACGGGACCGCGAGCGCC
Organism: Myxococcales bacterium; assembly: GCA_016706225.1. Classification (NCBI taxonomy): domain Bacteria; kingdom Pseudomonadati; phylum Myxococcota; class Myxococcia; order Myxococcales; species Myxococcales bacterium. The sequence continues at coordinate 718,216 of JADJKB010000025.1, read as the reverse complement.
GCCCGCGCCGGGTCGTCGCGGCGAAACACCAGCGTGAAGGCCACGAACGCGAGCCACAGGGCCGTCAGATGGTAGAGCATCGACGCACCCCCGCGTTGAGCGAAGAGTGCGCTCGAGACCGGCGGTCCGAGCAACATACCGGCGGCATAGAACGCATTGTAGAAGGCCGTAGCGCGGCTCACGTCGGCCGGGAGACTCACCACCCCCTGGAGCGCCAGGCTCAACGGAGAAATGCTCGCGAGCGAGGCCCCCGCGACGAAGACCGCAGCGCACATGACCGGATAGGTCTCGATCAGCGCAAAACCGAGGACCATCAGCATGCCGACGCTGCCGAGCACGCGCATCACCAGAAGATGTCCGAAACGATCACCGAGGCGGCCCGCAAAATTCGAGAACAAGAGCATCCCGGCGGCGAAGAAGGCGGGGATCAGAATCGTCTGAGTCTTGTCGATGCCCCGCTCTTGAATCAAGAAGAGTGGCAGGAACAAGACCACGCTGGCCTGGAAGTAACCGTAGCTGAAGGTTGCGAGGCAGCTGGTCTTGATCCGCCACAGCACCAGAGTTGCTGGCGTGGTTCGCGGCGTGTCGTGCTCTTGCTCGTCACGCGGGTCGCTCGCGCGCGTGTCGCCGTCCAGTCGAGCGAGCACGAACAGCGCGGCCCCCAGGGCGATCGCGGCCGAGAGCACGAACGCAAACGGGAGCGGCGCGACGGCGACGAAAGCCCGCGCCAAGAGCGGACCGATGACGTAGCCCAGCGCCAGCGAGATGGCGTACAGGCTCGTGACGAAGGCTTTGTCTTTGGAGGGAGCGCGGGTCAGCAGGATCGTCTCCGAGCTCACCCACACTCCTGCTGAAAACGCGCCGTCCAGCGTGCGAACGGCGGCGATGCCTGCGTAGCCACCCACGAACGGAAACGCGGCGACGGCGCAAGCGTACCCGAGCAGGCAAGCCACGAGCACGGACTTGGCGGAGTACTTTCGGACCAGCGCCCCGACGGGAAGGGCGGCCAGCGCGATGCCGCCAGCAAACCAAGCCGCCAGTGAGCCGATGGCCTGTTTGCCGAAGCCGCGCCCGTCCAGGAACACCGCGATCAACGAGATCACGACGCCGTACGAAATCCCGAGTGCCAGGATCGTGGCGTAGATGCGCACGATGTTCGCGTCTCGGATGCGACCGCCAAAGCTCATCAGGGGCCGGCTCGATACGTTACCGGACCAAGCGCGGTCAAGCCCCGGGTTCTCGAGCTGCAAAGTGCCGAGTCGGCAGGGGGCGACCCTAGTTCCGGTGGCGAAAAATCTGGATCATGTCGATCGCCTGCACGAATGGGTTGTGTACGGCGCCAAAGGTGCGGTGGATGGCCGGGACGCGGGTGCCTCGTCCGGGGAATGCTTGCCATGACAAGCTCTTTGCGGAGACGAGGACCCCCCAGCGCGCGGTCGGGAGCGCGTAAGGAGTGCGCGAGCGAGCGCGGAGCTTCGCCGCCGGCCCCCCGGCGGGCGCCGGCTAGTCTTGCTGCTTCGGCTTTTCGAAGAGCGCGCCCGGCATCAACATCGCGCCCATGAAGGCTCCGTAGGACCCGGCGACCGCCGGGTTGCACAAGATGCCTCAGGTCCCACCGATGCGTGAATAGAGCACGCCGACGCCGAGCAGCGCGCCACCGCCGAGCGCGCCTGCGAGCGCTTTCAGGACCAAGGTACGAACCACGAGCTTGGGTCGCTCACTCATTGGTCGTGAGCGTAGCGCCCGGAGCACACTTGTCGATGGCCGCGCTCGCGCCGGGTCCGTCTCGCGGCTCGAGCGCGCGCGAAGCCACGCGAGTCCACGCCACGGATTGCGCCTCATCCAGAGCGCATCTCACACCGGGCAGGTGTTGTCCGCGTACCAGACAGCACCGCTCTTGATCAGATCACACTCGGGCTTGCAGCTCGTGGCCTTGCAGGCGCGGGTGCTCGGACCGATCAGGATCGTGGGACAATTCGCAGGCAGCCCCCAGCAGGTTCCCGACGCGTCCGAGACGTTGCACATGCTCGAGCTCGAAACGGCGTAGTTGCAGTACGTGTTGGTGGGGCACTGGGTCCCCACGAACCCACCGCAGGTCTTGCCACCCGTGCTGCAGGCGCCGGACCCCTTCACGCTCATGGACGCGTGCGCCGCGACCGACGTGTTCCAGTAGGTCACGCCGTCACAGCCGCAGACCGGGGTCTTGCCGTCGGTCTCGCTGGGGATCTTCACGCACTTGCCCGCGCCGCAGCCGGGCGCTTCGCAGTACTCCCCGCTCGGGCACTGGGTCGTTCCCCAGGTGCAAGCTTGGCCACCGCTGCCGCCGCTGCCGCCGCTACCGCCCGTGCTGCCACCGCTGCCGCCGCTGCCACCCGTGCTGCCTCCGGTGCCACCCGCGCTACCGCCGGTGCCGGCTGCTCCGCCCGTGTTGCCGCCGGCTCCGCCGGTGCCCGCTGCTCCGCCGGAATTACCGCCGGCTCCGCTGGCGCCGCCCGTGCCCGCTGCGCCGCCGCCGCTGCCGCCACTCGCGCTGCTGCCGCCGCTGCCGCCACTCGCGCTGCTGCCGCCGCTGCCGCCACTCGCGCTACTGCCGCCGCTGCCGCCACTCGCGCTGCTGACGCCGCCGCCGCTCGATGAGCTGGAGTCGTCGCCCCCGCACGCCGCGAGCACGGAAACCGCAATCACACCCAAGGTTCGCCGGAACATGCGCGGAGTGTAGCATCGTCCGCTCTGCCGCGGAACGACTGCCCGTTCACTTCTGCTTGGGATTGAGGGGCGCCGCGTCGTCCGCGTCGAGCGCGCCGTCCCCATCGAAATCTGCGACCGGTGGGGCTGTCACCTCGACCACGGCCTTGCCCGCGTTGGCGCTCTTCAGGAACGCCGCCAGCTGGCGCGAGTGTTCGCGGATCGGCATCTCGAAGTTGAACTGCGCCGGCAGCCGCGGGAAGCGCTCCTCTCCGTCGAAGGGCACACCCGGCATGAACTCGCGCAGGTCGTAGCGCCCGTATCCGAGCCCGTGATTCGCCGGAGAATACTGGACCGCGACGGCCGTACGCCCGCTCAGGTTGCCGCTGACCGGCGACGCGCGCTCGGCAATGCCCGGCACGCCCACCAGAGACGGCGTGGCGATCTCCAGGCCCATGGCGCGGATCAGCGCAATGGTCGCGATGTTGGGCAGCACCTCGTCGCCGAGCGCATACGTGATCATCACGTCGGGCACCGCGCGCCCCGAGATCGAGTCCCGCATGATGTGAGGCGCGTAGGCGATGGGATCCCCGGCCTCCGTCAGCGTCGCCAAGAGGGCGGCGAGCGGATGAAACTCGTCGAGCACCTCCTCGCCTTGGCCACCGAACGCGCCCAGGGCGATGCTGGTCACGAGCGGCGCGACCTTTGCGGAGCTGGTGGTGATGAGCTGAACGAAGCTGGCGCCGGGAACCTGGAGCGCGGCCCCGCGGATCTCTGGCTCCACCGCCAGCGTCATCGTGCCCATGATCCCGCCCAGCGAACCCCCGCTCCAGTAGATGCGTTTGGGGTCGAGCTTCGGCACGCTGCCGGCCGTCGCAAGCTTGGACAGATCGAGCTTCGCGCTCTGGATCAGCCGCACCAGGCTGGTCTGATCGAGGATGGTCTGCCGAAAATTGTCGCGCACCGCCACGAAGTCGGAGAACCCAGCAAAGAACTTGATGGCAATCGGTTTGTCGTCGGGGATCCCGTCCGGCCCGTCGTACCCGCCCGCGTAGTTGTTCTTGACGTCGGGAATGCCGCCGCGCGCGCCGTGCAACACGTCGTCGATGCCGATCACGGCAAACCCCGCGCGGCACAGCTCGTTGGCGACGGACAGCATGCTGCCACGATCGTTCGAGAGGCCGTGACCGTTGATGACGACGGGGTACCCGGTTGCCGGCGCGGCCGCCTTCGGGATCACCAGCGTCACCGGGATGCTCGCGTTCGGGGCGGCGAGCACGTACTCGCCGCTCGCGTCCTTTTCGAAGTGGCGCGAGACAGGATCGAGAAAACTCGGTGCGACAAACGCGGCATGCGCCACGGCAGCGATCTGATCGTGGGCAATGCCGCCGGGGTTGTCGCCACCCGGCCACTCGATTCCCTGTTCGTCTTTCTCCGGCTTGCCGAGCCATGCGTCCAAGCTGACCTCACCCACCGGCCCGAAGACCTTCGAGGTGTAGGGCGCGGCATCCGCGCCGAAGATCAGCGCCGGAGCCGGCTGCCCGCGCAGGCGTTCGCGCAAGATCGGCAGCTCGCGCACCCGCGCCGACGTGCGAAAGACCGCGAGGCTCGCCAGCTCGTCGAGCTCGCTGATGGCCCCGCTCTCGAGCAGCGCATCGATGGCGTCGGCATACAGCCGAACGGCAGCGGTGTTGCGCTCGGGTTTCGGAGTCTCGGCGATGGCCCGCAGCTCCGGCGACGCGACCAGCGGAACCCCGCTCGTGCTGCGCACGCGTGAGGTCAGGACGACGGCGTGTCGAACACCCGGCGGGAGCACGACGCCCGGCACCGGGATGACGGCGACCGCACCGAGACTCGGTAGCGGCTTGCCGTACGCAGGATAACGTTTGCCGAAGAGCGGGGACTCACGGTCGACGTCGACGATGCGCGCGCTCGCGGTCCACTCGACGGCCGCGTCCCAGGTGCGCGGCAGGCTCTCGGGGTCCAGGGGCTCGCCCACGAAAAACAGTGCGCCCGTCGAGCGCCCGAAGCCGTCGAGCGCACGCAGACCTTCCTCGATCGGTCCCGCTTGCGTGGCGACGCGCTCGAGCCCGGGCACGACTCCGACCGAGCCCGACGCATCGAGGTAGAGATCACTCGGCCACGGCACGTCACCAAAGGCGGGCAACCCGCTCGGCGGCACGAGGAACGGGACCTCGACCCCTCCCGCGAGGCGTTCATCCTCACCACAAGCGACGCTGCACGCCCCAAGCAGCACCAGCCAGGTCATCGCGCGCACGAGGCCAGCCTAGCAGGGATCTCCCCGCCCTCGGGCGCGGCTGAATGTGGCCGCCGCTCACGCCGTCATGAAATACATCGCGAGCGGGCTCGCAGCCTCGGTCGGCGGCACGATGGCATCCCAGGGTCCCTCCAGCTTTGCCGCGTGGGCAAACACCACCCAACCGCCGCAGCGATCACAGTCCGCGTTGTTGCCGTAGCAGCACTTGGGGTTGGTGAAGGCGCCTGCCTCGACGTAGAGCGGGAGCACGGTCTTGACCGCCGGGCAGCGATCGGTGACCAGGCGCGCCGTCGCCGGCCGCATCAGCTCCAGCGCCCGCGTCGAGTTCCAGACGAAGGTCGGGTAGCGGCGTTTGAGCTCGAGCACACGCTCCACCGCCGCTTCGCGCTCCTCCACGTCGCGCCACGCCAGCTCCGAGACCTCACCCTCGTTGGGCACGTGGAACGAAAACACCAGGCCGTCGGCCTGGGAATCGACGAAGTCGAGCACCAGCTCCTCGAGTCGGTCCTGATTCTCCTTGGTCACGACACACTGCAACTGCAGCGTGGGCACGAAGTCGTCCGGAACCGCGTTGATGGTGCGCTTCGCTCGGGCGTAGACCCCCTCCCCGCGCACCTTGTCGTTCAGATCCTGAGGCCCATCCAGCGAAACGACATACGTCACACTGGCACCGAAGTCCTTGAGACCAACCGTGCCGTTGGTGGTGATGACGTTGCGCTGAAACAACTTCACGCCACGCTCGAGCAGTCGCCAGCGCAGCATGGGCTCGCCGCCCATCCAGAGCATGCCGAACAATCCATGCCGGTCACGCACCCGCACGAGCTCGGCCAAGAGCTCGTCGTCGGGGATGTCGTGAGACGGGTCGTTCGGGTTGCCGTCGGTGTAGACGAAGCAGTGAGAGCAGGTGAGGTTGCAGCGGTTCGTGACGTTGAGCATCGCGCCCGGAAACCGCTGGGGCGGCTCCGCACCCAGGCGATCGTAGGCGACAGGCCGGGAATACATCGGCAGTTTCATGCAAAAACCTCCCCTTTTGTCAGCTCCAGCAGCGACTCGATCAGCGGGGCCCGTTCGGCCCTCAGGAACCGCCGCCACACGCGGCGGCCCTTGCGATCGTAAGCGCGCATCTCCCGCACCAGGGCAACGCGCGGTTCGGCCCGCACGATGGGCTCGGGCAACAGCGGATCAAAGGCCAGCTGCCGAATGGCACGCCCGCCCAGGCTGAAACACTCGGCGAGGGCCCGGTCGATCGGCAAGCTCTCCAGTCGCGCACCACTCAGCTCGAGCGAGCGCGAGAGTTTGTCATACTGCCGCTCGAGGCTGCGCCCGTCCCACAAGCTGCGCGCGCGGGACTCCGTCGCGGAATCGAGCTCGCCGAGGCTTGCGACCACTGCCTCGGGCTCGAGGCCGAGTCCGCTCAGGGCGAACCGAACGCCGGCAACACCGCCGGTGAGGTTGTCCGGCCGCACCTGCAGCGACGGGCCCAGCTCGGCGAAGCCGAGAAACCGGAGCGCGCGTTGTCGGCGCCGCTGGTTTGCTCGCGGCAGCCCAGCGACGTGAAGCACCACCCAGCCCCCGCGCCACGGCGTCATGCGCTCCTCGAGCCTCGACCACGCCGCAACGTGCTCTTGCACGGCCCGCGCGCCGCTCGCGAGCCCGTAGTATCCCCGCGAGCTCTGCTCCAGCTTGCCTTGGGCCAGCAGCCGAGTCAGCGCGACCCGGAGCGCGTTGCCCGAGATGCCCAGCCCCTCCGCAGCGCGCACGAGCGCGCGCACCGGCATGGGCTCTCCGCCCACCGCCGAGAGCAGATCGAGCACCAGGGCCTGCGGTCGGAGCACCACGGTCTGAATATTACCGGTTAACGCATGTCGTGTCTACAGTGGTAATATTCGGTCATGGGATTCTTTCGGCGCCCAGCGCAGCGGCGCGAGCGCTCCGAGCCGGGTCGCCGCCCGTGGGCCTGAGCCCAGGCTCCGGCCTTTCGCGCAGAGAATCCCGCGAAACGGCCGGTGTGACCTGGCGCGGCGGCCCCGCGAGTTTGGCGCAAGCGATGTCGGCGTGCGATGCTCGCGCGCAGTCGAGCCCCTTGGAGGCACATGCGAGCATCCCGATCTCTCACGACAATCATCCTTGGTTTCGCGGCTCCGCTGGTGATGGCGGGCGGCTGCAACAAGTGCCAGAAGGACGAGGCGCCACCTCCGCTGCCCACGGCCACGGCCACCGAGACACCCGACGCAGCCCTGGTGCTCGAGGTGGAGGACGCGGCCCCCGACGCCCCCGAGGACGCCGACGCGGATGCAAAGAAGGTCGGCGGCGGCAGCTCGGCCAGCATGAAGAAGTGTTGCCAGGCGGTCTCGCAGAACGCGGAGAACGCACCCGAGCCAACCAAGACCTACATGAAACAGATGGCGGCAGCCTGTTTCGCCGCAGCCGCGTCTGGTACCGGCTGGGCCGGCGGCGGCTTCAGCTGCAAGTGAGCGCTCACCCGCGCCCGGCCAGACTCAGGCGATAGAGCATGCCCGACAGTCGGCTCCCGAGCGCCGTCACGCGCTCGACGTCGGCGGCCGCACAGGCCCCGGTCGCACCCGCGAGCTCGATGCTGGCCACGCACTCGCCGCACTCGCCGCGAGCGATGGCGTAGACGCGAGCCTTGTCGGCGCGCGACGTTCGCCCGGCCCCTTCGGCAACGTTGCGTGCGCAGCTCTTGGCGGCCCTGCGGGTTTCGCGCCGATCATCTGCGTCCGAGATGCGGATCGCGAACACGAGCCGCACGAGCTCGGCCGCGAGGTGCCAGGCCAACAGTCGGTGATGAGGAAGCGATGCTGAGTTCATGTTTTTCTCCAGTCCTTTCACCCCGTGAAGGACTGGAGAAAAAGCCGCCTCCCCAATCACACTCCCGCACATCGCTCACGCCGACACCCACAACAAATTCCAAGCAGCGCTGCACGCGCCAGTGCCAGCTCCCGCTGGCACGCGTGTGCGAGCCTCACGCAACCGGCATGCTCGTCGCAAACCGCCACAACTCCCCCGCCCGCGCTTCGCTCCCGCTCGGTCTCCGTCTCCCTCTCCCGCTCCCGCCCCCGCTGCGTCTCCCGCTCCGTCTCCCGCTCCCGCTCCGCCTCCCGCTCCCGCGCCGTCCCGCTCCCTCTCCCTCGCCCCGCTCCCGCCCCCGCTGCGTCTCCCGCTCCCGCCCCCGCTGCGTCTCCCGCTCCCGCCCCCGCTGCGTCTCGCGCTCCGCCTCCCGCTCCCGCTCCGTCCCGCTCCCGCTCCCGCTCCCGGCCTACCCCAACCCCGAAATCGCCCCCGCCACCGCCTCCACCATCGACCCATCCCGAATCAACCCCACCACCGCCTCGATGTCGCGATAGAGCGGCCGGTCGTCATCGAGCGGCGCGACCACCTGGCGCACCGCCCCGCGCGCCGCCTCGACCCCGCGCCCACCGCGCAGCGGCAACCGCTGCTCGAGTCCCTGCGCCGCGGTCATCAGCTCGATCGCCAGACAGCGCCGCACGTTCTCGACCACCTGCTCCAGCTTGCGCGCGCCGATGCTGCCCATGCTGACGTGATCCTCTCGACCCGCGCTCGACGGAATCGAATCCACGCTGGCCGGATGGCACAGCACCTTGTTCTCGCTCACCAGCGAAGCGCTGGCGACCTGAGCGATCATGAAACCGCTCTCGAGTCCGCTGTTCTTGGCCAAGAACGGCGTGAGCCCGCTCGACAACGCCGGATTGACCAGCTGCTCGACCCGCCGCTCGCTGATGTTCCCGAGCTCGGCCAGCGCAATGGCCGCCAGATCCAGAGCGTAGGCCACCGGCTGGCCGTGGAAGTTCCCCCCGCTGACCACATCGGCGCTGCCATCGTCGGCCACGAACACGCTGGGGTTGTCCGTGGCGCTGTTGATCTCCCGCTCCAGCACCTCGCGCACCCAGGCGAGCGCATCCCGCGACGCCCCATGCACCTGCGGCATGCAGCGGAGGGAATACGGATCTTGCACCTTGTTGCAGTCGTGGTGGCTCTCCATGATCGCGCTGTCGGCCAGCAGCTTGCGCAGGTTCTCGGCGACCCTGGCCTGGCCCGGGTGGGGTCGCAGCTTCATCAGGCGGTCTTCGAACGGTCGCGCAGAGCCCTTGAGCGCGTCCAGGCTCATGGCGCCGGCAACATCCGCGATCCGCAAGAGCTGCTCCGCGTCGCACAGCGCGAGGACGCCGTACGACGTCATGAACTGCGTGCCGTTGATCAGCGCCAGCCCTTCCTTGGCCTCGAGCTCGAGCGGCGTCAGTCCCGCGCCGGCCAGCGCCTCCGCGCCGGTCATGAGCACGCCTGCCAGTCGCGCCTCACCTTCGCCGATCATCACCAGCGCCAGATGAGCCAGCGGCGCCAGATCACCGGACGCACCGACGGAGCCCTGCGCTGGCACACGCGGCACGACGTTCCGTCCGAGCATGCCGAGCAACAGTTCGATGACCACAGGGCGCACCCCCGAGTGACCGAGAGCGAGCGTCTGCGCGCGGAGCAACATCATGCCGCGAACGGCGGCCTCCGGCATGTCCGGCCCCACACCCGTCGAGTGGCTGCGGACCAGATTGCGTTGCAAGCGCCGCACTTCAGCAGAGTTGATGCGGGTCTCCGCCAGCGCGCCAAAACCGGTGTTCACGCCGTAGACCCGGGGTGCTTCGTCCCCGGCGGCCGCGATCTGCTCGATCGCACGCCGTGACCCGATCACACGCTCACGCGCGGCAGCGCACAGCTCGACCGGGCGCAGTCCTCGGGCGACCTGCCCCAGGTCCTCCGGAGTCAGCCACGTGCCGAGCTGCACTGGATCCGCGACGGTTTCCACGTCGCCTCTATAGCTCGATTTCCGCGCGGGCTCACCGAGCCGAGGATCACGCCGAAAGCGCTTGTCGCAGCCTCCCGCTGACCCCTATCCTCGCCGGCCAGTGGGCCGCCGGATTCGTTTGGGACTTCTGGGCTTGTGCGGAAGCGGCGCTGCCGCGCCCGTACTTTTGTTCACCTTTGGCGCTGGCGCTCAGCCGGCACCGGGCACGGCTCCGCCGGCTCCTGCGCCGGTGGAGGCAGCGGAGACCCCGGTACCGCCGCCGCCGCCGCCCTCCGACGAAGCAGCGGGAACGGAGTTCAAGCCGCGCTTTCTGCTCGAGACCGGTCGTGTGCCTGTCGCGCCGCCCGACCCGGAGCAGCTCAGAGTTCAGCTCCACGGCGAGTATCAGGTTCGCGGAACGCTGCTGTCGGATCTCGCGCTCCGGCCGTTCGGCAACGACCCGAGCACCAGCAAGCTCGGGCAAACGGCCCGCGTGGAGCACTGGCTCCGGTTCACGCCGCGGGTCTCGTATCGAGATACGCTGACGCTGATCGGCCAGCTCGACGTTCCCACCGGCTTCTTCGCCGGGCAGGAGACCCAGCACGTCGACTCGGCGCAGCGCCCCTACGACGAGCGCCAGCCCCTCGGCATCGAACCCCGCTGGTTGTACCTCGAGTATCTGTCGCCCATCGGGCTGTTCCGGGTGGGTCAGCAGCCGTCGCACTGGGGCATGGGCATGCTGGCAAACGACGGCGACCACCCGTCCCTGTTCGGCGATTACCACGGCGGCTCCATCACCGAACGCATCGCCTTTGCGACCAAGCCCGCAGGCAAAGAGTCCCCGTTCACGGTCGCCGTCGCTGGCGACCTCGTGTTCAAGGATCAGACCGCCGATCTCACCGGCGACGACCAGGCGTTTCAGGGCGTTCTGGCGGCGTTTTACGCCGACAAACACGACAACATGCTGGGCTTCTACGGGGTCTACCGCCACCAGCGCCGCACCCGCGAGTCGCTCGCGGGACGCGAGTTCGATGAGACGCTGCGCGTGTGGGCGCTCGACTCGTCCGGCAAGTTCAACGCCAAGATCCCGGGCATCAACGGCCACGTGTTCGGCGAGTACGAGATCGCCTACCTGCTCGGCGACACCAGTTACGTGCGGACCATCAGCCAGACGCGCAACAACGATCGCGAGGACATCCGCGCCCTCGGAGCCGCCGCCAGACTCGGCGCCGTCACGACCTCCGGCAGCGGCGACCAGCGCTGGGGCAATTTCGTGGCGTCCCTCGAGTGGGGCTGGACCTCGGGTGATGCAAACCCGAACGACGGTGTGTCGCGCCGCTTTCGTTTCGACCCGAACCACAACGTCGGCCTGATCTTGTTCGACGAGGTGCTGGCCTGGAAGACCGCACGAGCCGCCAGCATCGCGGAGGATCCCGGCTTGACGGCGCGCCCTCCCGCAGGCTCGGACTTCTTGCCGTCGAACGGCGCGGTCTTCGGCGCGACCTACCTGAACCCGACCGTGGTCTTCCGCCCGACCCGCCCCCTCGACCTGAAGCTCGGCGCAGTGATCGCCCAGACCACGGCGGACTTCGTCGACCCGGTTCAGGTCGCGACCGACGGCAAGTACCGCAACTACGACGGCGGCGACCCACGCAGTCACGACCTCGGTGTGGAGCTCGATCTCGGCGTCGAGTACCGCTTGGCCCTCGACTACGACATGAAACTCGAGCTCGGGGCCCAAGCTGGGGCCTTTTTCCCGGGGAACGCCTTCGCCGACGCCGCGGGTGACAAGCTCGGCAAACAGTACCTGGCCGCGCTGCGGCTCGGCCTTCAATATTGAGGATGGGCGGAAACATGACGACGCGAAACTTCAACGCCTCGGTCGCATTGGTTGCGCTCTTCGCCCTCGGGTGCAGCGTGGACGAGATCCCGGACGGGCTCGGCAAATCCGCCGAAGGCGACAGCGCCACCGTCAAGTGGGACCTGTACCACAAGCCTCTCCCGGACATCCCCTTCCCCAACGACCAGGCCATGTGGCCCGACCCGACCAGTCGCACGGGGCTCCGGGTCAACGCCAGCACCGTCGCACCGACCAACATCGAGGAGACGGCGCGGCGAAAATTCGATCAGCTGGAGGGTTTCGGAACCTACGCTCCAATCACGATCGGCTTCCAGAAGCGGAAAGACAACCCCGCGCAGCCGGCCCTCGATCTCGGCAACATCGCCAAGCGTCACCAGGGGGACGACTACGAGCTGGCCAACGATGCCGTCTACGTCGTGAACCTCGACACGGGTGTACCGGCCCTCATCGATCTGGGCGAGGGCGCGTTTCAGTACGTGGTGCGCGAGAAGGGCAAGTACTGGCGCAACGACACGCGTCGCCTCGAGCAGAACCTGATGTGGGACACCGCGGACGAGAGCATCGATCCGACCACCGGGAAACGCCGCCCCGCCGCCCTCATCGACGGAGTGCCGCAGTACAAACCGGAGTGGGACACCGACTTCGACGGCGCGCTCGATCTGCCCAACTTCCAGAGCCAGGATGCGTGTCCGTCGCAGGTCGACGTGACCCTGGGCAAGGTGAGCGAGCGCGAGCGCGACCGCTGTGTGACGGACAACCTGCTCAGCTACTACGAGCGCGAGACGGACACGCTGATCATGCGCCCGCTGATCCCGCTCCAGGAGAAGACCCAGTACGCGGTGGTGGTCACGGACCGCATGCTCGACTGCGGCAAAGATCGCACGAAATGCGCCGGCGGTGAGCCGGTGCGCTCCCCGTTCGATTTCGTCTACCACCCGGCCCAAGAGGAGGCGATGGCGCGGCTCAAATCGCACCTCGCGAACGCCGACCTCAGCTCCTACTACGGCGACATCGGTGGGACGGGCCTGGCCCACGTGCGGTTCGCCTGGACCTTCACGACCCAACCGGTCCAGGAAGACCTACGCATCATCCGCGATGGTCTGTACGGCAAGGGCCCGCTCGCCAAGCTCTCGAAGGAGTACCCCGCACGGGCGGAGCTGGCGCGGGCCGCTGGCAAGATCGACCTCGAGGCCCTCGTCGACAACAACTACGAGGAGCCCCCCGATTGGGAGAAGTCCGGCAAGTGCGTCGAGACCAACAAGAATTTTCACATCGTGAAGTTCGACGTCGTCAAGGACACGCTGCAAGAGCTCGCAAAACAAGGCTTTGGCTTCGAAGGCCCCTCTCTCGCCACACTGATCGGTTCGTTCGATTCGATCAGCCACATCGGCATCGGCGAGTTCGACAGCCCGTTCTTCATCGACGGTGGGCCCAAGGGCACCGACCCGAACGCCTCGTTCGACATGGATTTCCGCACGGGCCAGGGCAAGATCTACCGCGACAAGGTCCAGTTTCTGATCGTGGTGCCCAAGAACACCAAGGAGCACGCCCAGCCCTTCCCGGTCGCGTACTACGGCCATGGCTACACCTCGAGCTCGCTCGAGGTGCTCGGGTTCGCGGGCCACCTCGCCGCCCACGGCATCGCGTCGGTCGGCATGAACGCCACGTTCCATGGCCTGGAGATGGGCGAGACCGAGCTGCAGCTCGCGCGCAACCTGTTCAAGAGCGCATGTGAGGGACCGTTCGCCAGCGCGCTTCTGACCGGCCGCGCCCGCGATCTGGACGGCAACGGCACCAGGGACTCCGGCGGTGACTACTGGACGAGCTACCTGTTCCACACCCGCGACGTGGTGCGCCAGAGCGCGGTGGATCTGTTGCAGATGTTCCGCGTCTTCAAGGGCTTCGACGGCAAGAACCTGGCGGTGCAGACCAAGGACCCCCACAGCGGCCGCTTGATGCAGGACTACAACGGCAACGGCGAGCCGGACGATCTGGCGGGGGACTTCGACGGCGACGGCACTCCGGACGTGGGCGGCCCGAGCTCGGAGTACTACGCCTGGGGCCAGTCCCTCGGCGGCATCCTCGCGCCGTTCGTCGCAGCCCTCGATCCGAACGTCGTTGCCTCGGCGCCAACCTCGGGCGCAGGCGGGCTCTTGGACGTCGGGGCGCGCACCTTTCAGGGCGGCGCCTTCGAGGGCATCTACCTGAGAAATTTCGGCCCGCTGGTGGTCGGGCTGCCGGCCAAGGAAGAGTTCTTCGACCAGAACAAGGCCAATGAGACCAAGTGTATGGAGAGCCAGATCTCACTGCGCTTCGTGCTGATCGACGTGAACAACGACCGCGAGGTCGAGTTCGGCTGTGTCGATAAGGCCGCGTTCGCCAAGGCGGGCGGCACGGTGATGGTTTCGAATGGCAAGAACGGTGAGGTGCGCTGTGCCCGCATGGACACCGACGGGCGCTTCCGCATCGGCATCCCGTCGAGCATCGGCGACAAACTCGAGGTCCAGATGTACGACGAGCCCGACGTCGTGGACAGTTACGACCCCGACTCGGGCTGCAACATCAGCGCCGACGACAGCCACCGCATCGAACTGATCAACACCTGGGGTGAGGGCCTGATCCCGACCGGCGGCAAGGATCCGGTGACCGGTGCCGAGGTCTGCCCGACCGAGGGCGGGTGCGCGAAGTTCCAGGACAAGTACTTTGCCAAGGGCACACCGCTGGTCTCTCCGGCCGAAGGTTTTGGCCACATTCGCCAGACGCCCTCGCTCCGGCGTTTCATGAACCTGGCCTCGAACATCGTGGATCCCGGCGATCCGGTGAACTTCGTCCCCTACTACGGCGTGCGCACGATGACGGATCCCGACGGCAAGCCGATGCCACCGAAGGGCATGCTGAACATCATCACCGTCGGGGACATGAACGTGCCGTTGAACTCCGGCGTAGCGCTGGGACGGGTCGCCGGCGCACTGCCCTTCCTCACGCCGGACGCGGCGGATCGGTATCCGGCCTATGCGGACTACGTCACACCGAACGCGCTGTACGTTCAGCTCGGCGGGGTCACGCCAAACCGAGCGCTGATCGACGCCCACGTGCTCGAAGGGGTCAGCCGGCTGGCCCGGAACCCGCCGAGCGACCTCAAATCGTGCAAGCCCAACGAGCTACCGGTGACCGTCGAAGACGTCGTGTGTCACCCGAACTGCACCGATACCGACACCAAGGCCTGTTTGAGCGGGCAATCCTGCATCAGCGGCCGCTGCTCCAAGAACCCCATCAGCGAGGACGACTGCGCGCAGGCGCTCTACGACATCGACGTGCTCGACGAGGGCACGAGCTTGTTCGGCGAGAACGAGGCCGCCATCCCGTTGCGCACTGGCCGCATCGCAATCCCAGCATCGCCCGAGAGCATCGACGCGGTGTGGGAGCCTCGGCTCGAGGGCAAACCCTACGCGCCGGATCTGGGCGCCTGGAAGGCCGACAAACGCGTGCTGTCGCAGCTGCAGGCCTACATCGCGCCGCGCGGCATCCACGGCTTCGACCCCTCGGACCCGTGCCAGAACTGGGACTCCGGTCAGTACATGACCAACCTCATCGGGCGCTTCTTCACGTCGAGTGGGAGCGACGTCTATTACCTGTCGCACCCGTCGAGCCATCAGTGCCTGGGCAAGGCGACGGGCAAGGGCTCGTGTTCGTTCGTGCAAGTTCCATCGAAGTGACGGGACCGCGGCCTCGGCGCGGGTGACGCAAACGCGGCACACCCGAGCGGTGTGAACGCGACTTCATTCGAACACCGGAAGCGGCGGCTCCGCAGGGCTTCGCCCGGGCGGCATGGGGTTTGCTGAGCTCTCTGTTCCCGTGTGCACCCCACGTCTCTCGCGCTTGGCTGGCGCCCTCGCCCCCTTGTTCATCTCGGGGCTGCTCCACGCCGAGCCCCTGGTCGTCGAGCGGGTCGTGGCTCGTGTGAACGGCACTCCGATCTTGCTCTCGGATCTGCGGCAGCGCGCCGAACCCTTCGTGCGGCGGCTCTCCGAACTACGGAGCTGGGAGCGACCCGCTAGACACCGAGCGCTGCTGGCTGAAGCCCGAGAAGCGGCGATCGAGGCGGCGCTCTTCGAAGGCCTGGCGCAGCGGCGCAAGCTCGAGATCGGGCAAGGCGACATTGACGAGGCGCTGGCCCGGATCGCGGCGGACCAGGCGCTCGACGTCGAGACCTTGCTCGCGACGGCCACGGTCGCCGGATACCCGCCCGCGCGTTATCGGGCGGAGCTCGCCCGCCAGCTCACCGAGCAGCGGCTGCTCGTCAGTGAACCGCACGGCAAGCTGGGCAAACCTCCGAGCGACCCCACTGAGAAAGCGCGCTGGTTCACCGCGCGGCGCAAGCTGCTCCTGTCGGAGCTCCGGAGGCGCGCGTGGGTCGAACGCTTGGGGCGCTTCTGAGCGGCGTGCTGCTGATTTCGGCGACGGCTTGCAGCGGGCCGCCGCCCCGGGTTCCCCGCGCCCTCGGCGTGTGCGACGGGCCCGAGGAGAAGACCGCGCCCGAGCCGCTGCCGATCACGACGCCGGCGTGGGGTGAACGGGTGCTCGACGTCGAGATCACGGGTGCGCCTGGGGTTCCGCGGTCGTTGCTGCAAGCGCGCATCGGTACGAAAGTCGACGACCCGCTCGACGAGGCGCAGCTCGCCGCAGACGTGAGGGCGCTGCTCGAGCTGGAGATCTTCGACGATGTCGGGGTCGAGACCGAGCCACACCCCGGCGGCGTCAGCCTGCGTTATCGGCTGACCCCGCGGCGAGTCGTCGGCGAGGTCGTCTACCTGGGCCCACTGCCCAAAGGACGCCATCTGCCGCTCACCCCGGGCGAGCTGCACGATGCGGCGCGCGTGCACCGTGCGGCGTGGGGGCTGAAGAACCATCTGCTTCAGGACGGCCACCTCGACGCCCGGGTCGACACCCGAAGCCGGATCCACGCGGGGCGCGTCGACGTGTGTTTTCGCGTGAACCCCGGACCCCGCTACCTGATCTCGAAGCTCACGCTAGCGGGCAACCAACGTTTGTCGGAGCGCGAGCTCTCCGAGCTCATCGACGACCGGGACGGCAAGGTGAACAAACTCGGGGCGCCGTTTCGGCCCGACCTCTTCTCCGCCGATCAGCTGCGGATGCAGGCCTTGTACTACGAGCGCGGTTTTCTCGAAGCGACCGTGGACGAGGCAGAGAGCACCCGCGACTTGGCGACGAAGACCGTTCGAGTCGTCATCCCGATCCACGAGGGGGAGCGGTATCGTCTGGGGAAGCTCAGCGTCTCGGGCCGGCTACGCGCGCCGCCCAAACGCTACCGTGAGCTGCTCGGGATGAAGTCCGGCGAGATCTTCGCGCGAAGTCGTTTTGCTGCCGGCCTCGCCGAGATCACTCGCTTCCACGCGAGCCTCGGGCACACCGCCGTGGTCACGCCGTCGACCACGCTCGATGCCAATGCCCACCGCATCGACGTCGAGCTTCAGATCGAGGAGGCGTCCGAGTGACCGCGCGGTTTCTGCTCTCGCTGTTCGCCGGGCTCGCCCTGGCCTGTGCCTCGCGAGCGCCGGGCGCGCGGGCGCCGACTCCGGATGCCGCCGACTCGGCCACCGGCCAGCTCGTGTCCGAGCTCATGCTCGGCGGCAGCGGCCCCGTCGCCGATCCCGATCTCGAGCGCTACATCGCCCGGGTGGGCACCCGCGTGGCGCTGGCGGGACCGCGCCTGCCTCGACCGCTACGCTTTCGTGTCACCGACGACGCATCCCCCACCGCCTACTCACTGCCTGGCGGCGAGGTACTGGTGTCGCGAGGCGCCCTCGTCTACCTCGACTCGGAGGCCGAGCTCGCGGCGGTGCTGGCGCACGAGATCGCCCACGCGGCTCGCGGCCACACCGACGTCGCTCGAAGTGCTCTGCCCGCCGACGCTCGCGACGGCGACACGGAGGCCGCTCTGCTCGATCGCGACGAAGAACGACAAGCGGATGCGCTGGCGGTGTCGTACCTGGCAAGCGCGGGATACGACCCACACGCCGTCGGCCGCGCCTTCGACGCGCTCGCGAGGGCAGTGCGGGTCGCCTGCTGGCACGACACGTCGCGGACCGATTGCGACACCGCGCACGATCCGGACGATCCTCACCCAAGCGCGCTGGCGCGTCGGGCCCGTGCCGAGCTGCTGGCGGGGGCGGGGCGCGGTCGAGTGGAGCGCGCGCGCTACCTGCAGGCCATCGAGGGTCTGCTCGTCGGGGCCCGCGAAGCGAAGCTCGAGTCCGGGCGCTTTTTCACCGCTGATGGCCTGAGCTTCCCGCTGCCGCCGGGGCTCACGCCACTCTGGTCGGGTCACCTGTTCACGGCCACGGGCGTCGGCACCGAGCTGTTGATCGCGCGCTTCTACGGCCGTTTCCTGCGCGAAGCGCTGAAGTCGAGCCTGCGAGCGGCGCCGTACACGACCCGGACGGTTGCCGGGCGTCGGGTGCTCATCGGAGCGCTCTCCGACGATCACGATCACGCGGTAGCGCTACTCGAAGCTGGTCCGTTCGTGCACCTGGTCGCCGTCTCCGGATTGGAACGCGATGCGCTGCTCGAACGCTTGCTGGCGGGCGCCAGCGCTGCGCCCGCTCCTGCGGACGAGCGTGTGCTCAGCATCGTGCCGGTTCGGGAAGCGGGTCGCTTCTCGGCATGGCTTGCGCGTCACTGCCCGGGCACGGAAGCTCAGTTCGCCGCTGCTCTCAACGGCATCGCACCTGGAGCGCGCCTGGCAACCGGGCAGCTCGTCAAGTGCACGCGGCCCAAATGAAACACGGCGCAGGCCCACGTGGGAACCGCGCCGTGCCAAGCATCAACTAGCTCAAAGATTGCAGGTCGTGAATCCCGCCGCGTGTCCGCAATGGACCGAGGTCTTCGAGTCCACTAGCTTGATGTGAATGTTGACGCAGTCCTTGGTGGCCGCGTTGAACTTCGCGTAACTGGCCTTGCACTCCCCGCTCGATGCGAAGTGGTCGGTGCCGCTGAACCCGCACTGGGTCTCGTAGCTGGCGCAGAAGGCCTCCGCCGTCAGGTTGCCGCTGCCGCCGCCGGTGCCGCCCGTGGCCGCGCCGCCGGTGCCCGAGCCTGCTGCGCCGCCGGTGGACGAGCCTGCTGCGCCACCCGTCGAAGAGCCGGCGCTGCCGCCGCTCGCGGTGCCCGCGCTGCCGCCGCTCGCGGTGCCCGCGCTGCCGCCGCTCGAAGATCCAGCAGCCCCGCCGGTGCTCGCGCCGCCGCTGCCGCCCGTGCTACCGCCGCCGGTGCCGCCGCCGCCCGTGCTCGAGCCGCCGCTGCCGCCGCCGCTGTCGTCACTGCCGCAGGCCGTGAGTGCCATCGAACCCGCAACGCCAAGGATAAGAAGTGATCGAAGTTTCATGTGTTTTCCAAACCTCCAAACGCCAAGCATTCGCTAGACCCTCACGTTTCGTCAACTTCGCGGCGGGCGGACGCCGGCCATCAGCGCATAATTTGCGGGTTTTTCTGGGATCCAGCGGAGCACGAAAACAACCGGACCGAGCCCTTCCAACGGCGCTCCGCCCCCCGCTCGCCAGCCCCGTGGGGTTGGGGTAGTTTCCGCGACCCCATGCGCTACTTCGTCAAGATCGACGGGGCCGAGCACGTGGTCGAAGTCTCGGAGCTTCCGGGCGGACGCCACCAGGTTCGGCTGCTCGACTCCGCCGAGGGGGATGCTTCGACCGCCGAGGTGCTCCCGGCTCGATTCACTCACACGGGCAACGCACGCACCATCGATCTGAACGGCCGCGTGTTCGACGTCGTGCTCGAGGGAGAGCTGCCCAACGTCGGCGCCTGGGTGAGTGGGCGCCGGGCCGCGCTCGAGGTCGAGAGCGCGCGCATGCGTGCGGCGGCCAGTGTTCGCTCCCGTCCGTCTGCGTCCGACAGTGGCGCGCTCACGTCACCGATGCCAGGCAAGGTCGTGAAGGTCCTGGTCAATGAAGGCGACGAGGTCGCGGTGGGCGAGCCGCTCGTGGTCGTCGAGGCCATGAAGATGGAGAACGAGCTCGTCGCGACGCGCGCCGGTTCGGTCAAGAAGGTCCACGTCCAACCTGGTGACACCGTCGAGGGCGCAGCCCAGCTCATCACGGTCGAGTGATGCGGACGGAGACCTCGCGCAGCTCTCCCCCCGACAAGCTCTCGCTCTGTCACCTACCCACGCCACTCTGGCGCTCGGACGCGCTGGACGCGCTGGTGGGCACGGAGATCTGGGTCAAACGCGACGACATGACCGGCGGTGCGGAGGCCGGCAACAAGCTCCGCAAGCTCGAATATCTGATGGCCGAGGCCCGCGAGAATCACGCCAGCGTGGTCATCACCTGCGGCGGTCTGCAGTCGAATCACGCCCGGGCCACGGCCATCGTCGCTGCGCGGCTGGGTCTCGGCTCGTGTCTCTTCTTGCGTACGAGCACCCCGAGCGTGGCGCCGACCCCGACTGGCAACCTGCTCCTCGACCGCATGGTCGGCGCGGACCTCCGCCTGATTTCGCCCGCCGACTGGCTGCGCCGAAACGAGCTCCTGGCCCAGGCGGCCGACGAGCTCCGGGCCCGGGGCGAACGCCCCTACGTGATCCCCGAGGGCGGCTCGAACGCGCTCGGCTCGCTCGGTTACGTCGACGCCATGCGCGAGGTGCGCACCCAACTCGATCTCGGGCTCGGCGGCGGCCCGGCAAGCTTCGACGCCGTGGCGTTCGCCTGCGGCTCTGGCGGCACGGCGGCAGGCATCGTGCTGGGCGCTGCCCTGTGGAACGTTGCGCCACGCGTGCTCGCGATGGCGGTCTGCGACGATCGCGCGTACTTCGAGTCCGTCATCGGCCGCATCGCCATCGAGGCTCAAGAGCTCGTGCCCGAGTCCGGCAAGCTAGCCCAGCTCGTGGTGCAGGACCGCGACAAGGGGCCCGGTTACGCCGTCGCCAGCGGCGAACAGCGGCGCTTCATCATCGAGGTGGCTCGTCGCACCGGGCTGTTGCTCGATCCCGTGTACACCGGAAAGGCTCTGTTCGCGCTCTCGCGACTCGAGCCGCGCCCGCAGCGTGTGTTGTTCATTCACACCGGCGGCCTGCCGGGACTGCTGGCACAAGCGGATGTCTTCGCAGACGAGCTCTGAGACAATGTCGCCGCACCGCGCCACATACGACGAAGCTCCCGGGGCTCCCCCCGCATGAGCGACTCGGCGTCGGAGTCAGAACGACCGGCTGAACGCCAGCCGGTAGCGCCGCGAAAACGCCTCCGCACCTGGCTCAGCTGGCTGTTGCCCTACCTGATCGCGGGGCTCGTCATCCTGTTCATCAGCCAGCGCTATTCGCTGAGCGCCATTCGCGCCGAGATGGCCAAGGGCCAGACCCTGCCGCTGATCCCCCTCGCGTTCCTGACCTACGTCATCTCTCTTGCTTGGGTCGCGCTGGCAGATCGCACGGTGCTCCGCGGCCTGCTCCCGGAGCAGGACACGCCCAGTTATTTTCAGATGGCTCGAGGCAAAGCGGCGGCCGTCCTCCTGCACATCGTGCACTACGCCCTGGGCCAGGGCATGTACGCCACCTGGCTCGCCCGACGCACCGGGCTCAAGCTCGCCCGCGCGGGTGGCCTGTTGCTCTACATCGTCGCCGCCGAGCTGACCTCGGTGTGTCTGTACGCCAGCATCGTCATTGCGGTGGGCAGACCCGCTGTTCCGGGCGCGGTGTTCCCGGTGGTGCTCGGGATCTCACTGTCCCTGGTGGGGCTCATGTTGCTGGTGCCCGCGACGCGGCTCGATCGCTTCGGCATGATCCAGATCTGGGTCGAGATCGGCCGCAAGCGCGGCCTGGCTCAGCTCGCGGTGCGCCTGTGTCAGCACGCGACCACGACGACGGCCACCTGGCTCGCCGCGCGCTGGTTCGGGCTCGACATCCCGCTGTTCGTGATGCTGTCGTACATGCCGGTGATCCTGGTGGTCGCGTCGCTACCGATCAACGTGGCCGGGTTCGGCGCGGTACAGGGTGCGTGGCTCCTGCTCTCCCCCTGGGCGAGCCCGGAGCGCATCCTGGCGTTCAGCGTCGTGTGGCAAGCAGTGAGCGCCCTGGCACTGGTCGCCCGCGGCCTGCCCTTCCTGCGCCGGGTGCTGGCCGAGATCCGACAGGGCCACCCCACCGCCCCACCGCCCTAAACCCCGCTCCCCACACCCACTCCCCGCACCCGCACCCGCACCCGCTCCCGCTCCCCGCACCCGCTCCCCGCACCCGCACCCGCACCCGCTCCCCGCACCCGCACCCGCACCCGCACCCGCTCCCCGCTCCCCGCTCCCCGCCCCGCTCCCCTCTCACTGCGGCTTGACCTTCACCTCCCGCAGCTCCTTCAGAAACGCCCGATACCGCCCCATGATCTTCTCTTTCTTCTCGGCGTCGTCGAGCAAGTCCTTCTTCTCCGCCGCGTCCGCCTCGAGATCGTAGAGCCCGAGCGGACGACCATCGCTCGTAATCAGCTTGAGCCCTCCGTCGATGAACGCCTGGCGATCGGCGTTGTTGGGCCCGGCGGTCATGTGGGAAAAGACGATGCGCTCCTTGGGTTCGTGGCCGGCCGGCTGCACGAGATCCAGGAGCAGCGACACTCCGCTCACGAAGTCCGAGCCCTCACCGCTCGGCATGGGTTGGCGGTAGAGCTCGAGCAGCGTCGGCACGAGGTCGATGGCGCCGCGTCGCACGTTCACCCGCCTCGGCTCGAGCCCGGGAATGTACACGACGAACGGCACCCGGATCAGCTCCTCCCACAGCTCGAATCCGTGCCGCAGCATTCCGTGCTCACCGAATGCCTCACCGTGATCACTGGTCACCACGATGGCCGTTCGCTTGGCGAAGGGGCTCTTCTCGATCGCCGCGATCACGCGGCCGACCTGCTGATCGACGTAGGCAACTTCGCTGTCGTAGAGGTCCCGCCCCTTGCCGCCGAAATCGAAGCCCTCGTGTTTCACGTACTCGGCATGGGGGTCGACGTAGTGGACCCACATGAACAGCTGCTGCTCTCGGTTCTCGGGTTTTTCCAGCTGACTGATGGCCGCATCCGAGATCTTCTCGGAGTTGTAGCTGCGGTCCCCCTCGACCTGGATGCCCTTCGCCGCAGCGGAGGTGTCGATCACGTCGAAGCCTCGCTCGAAGCCGGCGCCCGGCTGGAAGAAGTACCAGTAGCCCTGCACACTGACGGTGCGGATCCCGGCCTTCTGCAGGCGCTCAGCCAGAAAGATGTCCGACTTCTCGAAGCGGTTGAAGTGCGCCCAACCGCGGTGGGTCTCGTTCGGGTACTTGCCGATCAACGCGGGGGCCAGGCTCTTGCTGGTGTACGACGCGAGCGCGTACGCACGCTCGAACACGACAGCCTTCTTCGCCAGCGCATCGATGTTCGGCGAGACCGGCCGCGGATTGCCCGCGTAGCCGAGATCGGCGCGCAGCGTGTCGATGCTGAGCAGCACGACGTTGAGCTTCTCGGGCACCTTGCCGAGCGCCGCAGCGCGAATGTCCTTCGGGGCAGCGGGCTCGGCCTGCTCGAGCTTCACCTCTTCGGCGTCCTTGCCCGAGCAGTCCTCGTCCACACCGTTGCCGGGCACGTCCTCTCTACTCGGGTTCAGCGCCGGATCCGCGTCGTTGCAGTCGCCGCCGCCAAAGCGCGCGGAGAACCCGTCCTTGTCGGCGTCCGCGAGCTTGCGCAGGCGCCCGAGCACGAGCTTGCCGAGCGGCGCGCTTCGCTCGACCGTGAGCGCCACGCGTCGCTCCGCCAGCCCCGGACCCGACGCGCGCCACAAGAGGGCCGCGGGACCACAGGCCAGGCCCACGAGCACGACCCCCCATCCGCGAGCGAGCACTGCGGGCGCGAGGTAGGCCACGGCCGCAAACAGCGCTAGCAGCCCGGGCGCGCGCAGATCCAGCTCGTCACGCTTGAGCACGCCGAAGATTGCCAGCGTGCCTCCGGCGCCACTGGTCGTGCCACTCGCCACGGCGTAGAGGATCAACCCACCCGTCAACCCGACACCGAGCCCGAGGGCGGCGGTCGGACCGAAGGGAGCACGCGCCGCCCTCGCCCCGAGCGCTCGAGTCGCCGCGAGCACGAGCACGAACAGACCGAGCGCTGCGAGCCCGGTCGCCAACGCTCCGGCCGAGCCCGCAGGTTTCGGCGCGACCTCCGACGCCAAGAATCCAAGCCCGATGCGCGACGCCGTGACCAACCAGAGCCCACACGCGATGGGCGCGGTGAGACCCATCACGACCCGTTCGCCTCGGCCTTCGCTCGCGTCGAGCCGTTGCCGAAGTCGGCCGAGCGCTGGCGCGTGCTCCGGATGCAAGAACAGCGACGCCACGCCGACACAGACGCCAACGACCAGCGCGACGGGCCAGATGACCCCCGCGTCGGCGAGGAAGACAGCCGCAAATGGCGGCGGCTCCTGACTCGCGCGCCGCGCCCAACTTGCCTCCGCGAGGGCGCCGACCAAGCCCGCGAGCACGCCCCCGAACGCGGACGCCGCGACGCGCTGCAGTACCCTTGCAAAGCCGAGTGTCGGCTCGTCGCCGTCGGACTTCGGTTCAGCCATTGGGACCACTGTTCTTCTTCTTCTTCTTCTTCGCGAGCGGGTGCGCGCGATCGTAGACGCCGAGGAGCTGCTCCAGCGACACGTGAGTGTAACGCTGTGTGGTCGAGAGACTCGAGTGGCCGAGCATCTCCTGGATCGCACGCAGATCCGCGCCGCCCTCCAGCATGTGCGTGGCGCAGGTGTGACGGAGCGCATGGGGGTGCAGATCGGGACGCCCCGCACCGAGCGCCCCGTAGCGCTGCACGAGCAACTGAACCCGGCGCACTCCGAGGCGCGTCCCACGCCGGGTCAAGAACAGAGCAGCCGGATCCTGCGCCCCGGTCCGCTTGTGTTTGAGCGTCGGACGCTCGGCGAGGTAGCGCGCGATGGCGGCGCGCGCCTGCTGGCCCACGGGCACGATTCGCTCCTTGCGACCCTTGCCCAGCACTCGCAGCTCGTCTCCGCCCGCGGAGATGTCGTTCAGCTCCAGGCTCGCGAGCTCGCTGACCCGCAGCCCCGATCCGTAGAGCAGCTCGACCATGGCCTGATCACGGGCGCGCTCGGCGACCGTGCCGAGCTCCAGCTCCACGGGTGCGGTCATGACCTGAGCCGCAGCATCGACCGAGAGAAACGCCGGCAGCTTCTTGCGCACCTTCGGCGTCGCCACGAGGTCGGCCGGGTTCTCACTCACCTCACCCTCCCGAGCAAGGTAGCGGAAGAACGCCCTCACACTCGAGAGCTTGCGGGCGATGCTGCCCGCCGAGCGCGAGCGACTCAGCTCACCGAGCCACGCGCGCAACATCAACTTGTCGATGTCTCGTGGAGTCACGCCGCCCTTCAGCTTCGAGCGCACGAACAGCGTGAGCTGCCCGAGGTCGCTCTGGTAGGCGGTCACGGTGTGCTTCGAGGCGTGGCGTTCCCCGGCAAGGTGCTGCACGAAGCGGGCGACGCTACGCTCGAGACGGTCGGGAGAAACGCGTTCGCTCATCATGCCTTCCAGACGGCGAGCGTCCACACGAGCGCACCAAAGAGCGACAGCGCGATGCCGAGCTTGGCGCGACCGAACACCAGTTGACCGCGAGGCGTGACGCCCCAGAACCCGACCGTGGCCAGGCCCGCCGCCGCCAGCGCA
Organism: Myxococcales bacterium; assembly: GCA_016706225.1. Lineage (NCBI taxonomy): Bacteria > Pseudomonadati > Myxococcota > Myxococcia > Myxococcales > Myxococcales bacterium. The sequence continues at coordinate 692,874 of JADJKB010000025.1, read as the reverse complement.
AAACCCAGCGAGAGCCCGATGACCCAGGCCGCGCTCGGCGCGTCATCGCGGGCCAGCTCAGCCTTGGCCCGCTCGAGCGCGAGCCGTGGGTCGCCCGACATGTCCGGCTGCTCACCGAGCTGGGACAGCCGCGCAAGGTTGTCGTCGGCGCGGTCGAGCTCGGCGCGGTGCACGACCCACAGGTGGCGTGTCTCGAGGGCGGCGCCGCGCACCGCGCGCCAGGCCGACTCGGCGATGCGACGCTGCCCGGCGGCCTCCGCTCCCGTCGCGATGGCGATCAGCCGGTCGTAGGCCCGCTGCACGTGGGGAGCACCCGGCGCATACAGCACGGCCGCCGCGCGCGCGTGGAGCGTGGCGGTCGGAAGATCTGCGCGGTTGAAGGCGGCGTCGCTCTCGCGCATCTGGCGTTCGCCGTGGTTGATCGCCCGTTAGGTCATGGCCGTGGTTGCGAGTATTGCGAGCATCAAACCAATGGCGACGCTCTGGAGGACGCGTGCGCGGTTCATAAGAAGTCGCGCCGCTGAAAGACCAGACTGGCGCCCGCCAGGAGCCCCACCGCCCACGCCAAGGCGGACAGCGCCGCCCAGCCCAGATAGGGCCCGAGTGCGGCGTTGGCGCTCTCACCGGTGAGCAACGCCCGCGGAGGGGCGTACAGCATCAGGTTCGGGACGATGTGACTGAGAAACTCGCCCGCCGCCTGGATGGTGCGCCCGAACACGCGGTGAGGAAGCCGCGCCAACGTATCCGCCGAACGACCGACGATGAAGACCCCGAAGGTGAACACGGCCGTGAGGAAGGGCGAAGAGAACGAGGCAAACAGCGTCGCGACCGCCGCCACGATGCCGACCTCACACACCGTCAACGCCGCGGCGCCGGCGATCACCCGGCGGTCGTCCAGCGCTCCGTCGGCGAGAAACCAACCACTGACGAGCACCACGAGTGCCCAGGCAATGGGCACGTAGGTACCCAAGCGCGGCTGCTTCCAGGCGAGCAGCCCGGCGACGGCCGCGCTGCCGACCCCAGCGCCGAGAGCGAGCCCCAGCCGGCCGCCGGATAGCGCAGCGAGCGCGAGCAGCAACGCGCCGGCGTTGGCCGCGACGAACACCATCAAAGTCAGCAGTGTGCCCAGATATTTTCCGACCAGGTACTCCCAGCGCCGGATCGGTCGCGCAAGGATCGGGAAGATCGTCTTCAGCTCGAGCTCGCGATACAGGCTGGTTGCCCCGAGCACGATCGCCACCACCACGGCGTAGAGGGAGATCGAGGCCGCACCGAGATCGCTCACCACGCGCAGGGTGTCGCGCAGCGCAAACTGGCCGACCACCAAGGCGTAGGCGCCGGTCGCGATGGCTAGGCCGAACAGCCCGTGCAACACGCGCGCGCGCACCGCTTCGCGGTAGGTGTTGAGCGCAATGGCAGCGATTCGGGCCAGCATGGCGAGCCGGCTCTTCTATAACCGGAGCTGGGCCTGCATGGAAAGATCGCGGGGATCGCGCCTCACATGCCGCGGGCTTCCGCCGGGGGCTCGGCGGGTGTTGCCCGGGCCAGCGCGCGAGGCTCCAGGTAGTCCCGAATGTGGCGCGGGGTAGCCAGGATCGCCCGCTGGATGCGGTCTTCAAACAGCGTCCGCATGATTCCAGGCCCCACGTCCAGCGCCACGGCCACCGTGACCAGGGTCCGACCCTGGCCCATCGCCCGGACCTTCAGATACCCCCAGAGGTCGCGAATTCCGTGAGGGCGGCTCTCGTCGAGCCGGAATCGGAGCTCGCTCGCCCCGACGCGGCGCAGTCGCACGGTGTAGCTGGTGTCGACCAGCGCCGTGCCCTGACAGAGCTCGATGCGCGCACCCCGCGAGGTCACGTCGACGAGGCGGGCCGACTTGGTCCGCGGCAACATGTTGGGCAGCTCCCTCACGTCACCGAAGGCCGCCAGAACCTCCGCCGGTGCCGCGCGCACCAGCTGATAGGACACCCCGCCGACGTAGCGGCCCTCTCCCTTGGAGAGCGCCATGGGGCGGGAGACGGTCTGACCCCCAACGAGCGACGCGCGCTCCGCGTCGGTGAAACTCTCGGCACGAGCGCTGCGGCGAGCAATGGCGTCCACCCGACCCGGAGCCGGCCGGGGCCCGCTATCGGCCCGCGCGAGCCCGGCGTCGCCGGCCAAAACGCCGACGATTGTCAGCGCGATCTTCCACCACCCTGCCCGCATCGGCGGACAGCATACCGAATCTTCGGCTCAAGGATCGACAACGAAGACATCCAGGAACCACTGCCCGGAATTGCCTGCATAGCCGTCGACTTGGACGAAGTAGGAACCCGCGTCGAGGGTCAGGTCGAGGAAACTCTTGTCCGGGTAGTACCCCGCCGCGCAGGCCTTCGTGACCTCGGGCCCGGGGCAGCCCTCGGCCCTCCGCACCACGAGCAGCGTGCTGTAAGCACTGCCCTTCATATCCAGGACGACGCGTTTCTTCTTGGTCAGATCGAGGCGCAGCATCTGCTCGGGCGCGCCTCCTGGGCCCTGGCTCCCGAGATCACACCCGGCGTCGTAGTCGGCGTTGGCGTTGGCGGTGTTGCCTTGGAAGAATCCTCCAGCTGGCGGCACCTTCACGGCGGTCGCGCAGGTATCCGCGAACGGCACCAAGATCGGCGGCGTCTGCGGCCGCGTGAACGCGCTCAGGATCGTGGGGGCGGCGTTGGTGGTCTCGATCACGACCCGGTAGCTTCCGGCGGCGACCTTGTGGGCGCGGGCGCGAACGGGGGTCTGAGGGGACACTCCACACACGATGGTGTCCGACTTGGTCGCGCACGCCGGCTTCACCAGCGACACCCCGCCGGTGTCATTGTCCGAGATGCGGCCGACCAGCAGCACGTCACTCGCGACGGGGAGGTCGAGGGAATACACGGCGTCGATGGCGCCCGCCATGCAACCCAGACTCACGTCGTCAGTGTGCCCTGACAGCGGCACGGCGACACTCTGGTTTGCGACGAGCACAGCTCCACTCGCACACGTCTCGTCAGCGGGCTCGGCCGTCGGCGGGAACAGCTCGACCAAGAGATCCAGATCGCTGGGCACCGTGGCCGACAGGGCTACGACGTATTTGCCCGCGGGCAGCGCTCGCTCGAAGACATGCGCCTGGGTGGCGACGTTGCAGCCGAGCTCCTGTTTCTTGTCGCTGCAGTCGGGTTGCCACAGCGCGACGGCGGGTTTGCCCAGGCCATCGAGTGACGTCGCCCAGACGTGTACGTCCCGGGGCTCGGTCAGCGTGACCTCGTAGGTGAGCTCCCCGAGCGGCGCGTCGCAGACGCTGCTCAGGTCTTCCACCGCGTCGATCACGCTGGCCTTGACCGAGACCCCGGGCACGACTGGCAACGCGGTGCCGCAGGTCTCGTTCGTCGGTTGTGTGCTGGCAGGCTGATAGCTGACCTTCAAGGTGACGTTGCCGGCCTGCCCGAAGACGTAGAGCGGATGGGCGCCGGGGCTGAGGGAGCGCAACCGCACTCGCGCCATCACGCCGCCCTTTTCCAGAGAGTAGCCGGCGCCGCACGCAGTCTCGGTCCCGGCAACGCCGCACTGGGCGACACTGGCGAGAGCCAGCGTCCCCGCGCCCGCCGTCGCGATCACGTCCACGTCCATGGCTGGCCCGGGCGGCACGATGATCGCCGCGACCACGTCTCGATCCGCGGCACCCGAGGTCGCACAGCTCGCGGCATAGTCACTCGCGGCGGCGGTCAGCGACATCACGTACTGTCCGGACTTCTCGATCTTCAATGCGTCGGCGCACTTGTCGTATTTGGGTGAGACACAGCCGGCCTCGTCCACCGCCCCGTCGCAGTCGTCGTCGGCGGAGTTGCCGCAGATCTCGGACTGCTTGCCGGAGACGGCTGGATCGGTGTCGTTGCAGTCGCTGCCGCCGCAGCTCCAATCCGGGTCGCCATCGCCGTCGACGTCGCGCGCCTCGTTGATGCAACTCTTGCTCGCCTCGATGCAGGTATCGATGGTGCAGGTTGCGTTGTCGTCGCACGCGATCGCGGTACCTTCACGACAGCCGAGCTTCGGATCACACACCTCGAGCCCGTCGCAGAACACACTGTCCTGGCAGGTCGAGTCGTCGGGAGTGAAGCGACAGCGTCCGAGCGTCTGATCACAGGCGTCGAACGTGCAATCGATGCCGTCGTCGCACTGGGGGTCGTCGACGCACGGGGGCCCGAGCAGTGGATCGATCACATCGGCGCTGTCGCCCCCCCCTTCGGCGGCATCCACGTCGGCGCCGGCGTCTTCTTTGAAGGGGCTCGGCACCGAAGAGCTCCCGCAGCCGCTCACCGCCGCAAGCCCTGCACCGGCGATCACGACGGAGAGGGCGAGGGCACGCGCCACGGGACGGGGTCGCATCGGCCCCATGCTAGCGCGTCCCGCTCGGTCTGCCGCGCCCCGGCCTGCTGGCCGAGGTCGCGATAGCAACAGCGGGCGGAGCGTGGCATGATGCCGGCTCCGCTTGTCCCAGGAACGCCTCACCCGCCAAGAGCTGAGCTGGCTCTTGGCCCAAGAAGCCCGCGGCGCTGCACGCGCCCTGCGGCAGGGCGTTCAGCAGCTCACGCAGCCGCCGCCGGGGCCACCGATCGAGATCCGCACGGCGCCAGCCGTCGAGACCAACCTCGACACGCTCGACGAGGCCATCGCCCGGCTCGGTGAGTTGCAGATGGGTTCGCGCGTCGCCGCGCGCCGCGGCCGGATCGATCTGGCCGCCCTGGTCTGCGAGGTGATGCCGAACGCGCGAGTCGCGATGGAGACCGGCGCCGGCACGGAAGTGTTCGGTGAGGAGCAAGAGCTCCGGCGCATGATCCACCTGTTGGTGAGCCAGACCAACTCGAGTCCAGTGGACAGTGAGTCGGCGCGCACGGACGTCGAGATCAAGCGGGACGGCGACTGGGTCCGCATCAGCGTCGAGCTCGGCCCCGATAGCTCCGCCACCGCCGAGCTCGAGCGGCGTTGGCTCAGCCGCATGGCAACGCGCCACGGCGGGCGCCTCGAGCTCGAGGGTGGAACCGAGACGCTGCTCTTGCCGGCGGACCGCGCGACGGACGAAATGGCCGAGCTCCGCCGGGAGCTCGAGCAGGCCCAGCAGCTCGGCGAAGCCTACGCCCGCGAGCTTGCGGCAGCCTTCGCGGACACCAAGAGTCTACCCAGCGAGCCGCGCGCGGCGTCGGTGCCCCCCCCCGCCGGCAGTGATCGCCTGGAGCTCCTGGTCAGCACGTCCAGCGCCCTCACTCGTATGATGCGTGGCTGGCTCGACCAGACCCGAACCGACGTTGCCGATGCGTCGCACGCCCTGGACGCCGAGTCGGAGCTCAGCGAGCGGCTGACGCGGCGGATCTCGGGGGTGCAAGAGGTCTTCGCCGAGCTCGATCGCCTCGCCGCGTGCCCCTTGGGCGAAGCCGAGCGCGTCGTGGACTTGGCGGCGACGCTGCGCGAGCTGGCCGCTCAGGCGGATACCCGCGCGTCCCGGCACGGCGTTCAGGTCGAGGTCATCGCACCCGACGCGAGTGAGCTGTCGACGCGGGTCGAGACGTTCTCGCTGATCGCGCGCAGCTTGATCGATCACGCGATCGCAGCCACTCCGCGAGACGGCCAGGTGACCCTGCGCCTCACGGTCCACGAGAGCGCCTTCGCGCTGGCGATCGAAGACGGCGGCCCGGCAGTTCCTGCGCCGGCCCGCGATGACGTCCTCAGACGCCGCACCGATCCAACCGCATTTGGGCGCCCCGAGGGGCTCTGGTTGCTCGTGGCGGAGGTTGCGGCCCCCGTGCTCGGCGCCTCGCTCTCGCTCGGGGAAACCCCATCCGGGCGCTGCGAAGTCGTGCTGTTCATCAACTAATCCGCGCACGTCGCGCGAACACGCTTTCCAAACCCGCGGCCCGCTGGGCTATGCTCACTGGAGCATGCGTATTTTGGTCGTCGAAGATCAGGACTCGATCCGACGGATGATCGAGGCCCTGATTCAGGCGCGGGGCTATGAGGTCACCGCGGTCGCAAATGGCGCCAAAGCGATTGATGCGTTCATGACGCAGACGTTCGACCTGGTGCTCCTGGATTTGATGCTGCCGGGGCAGTACGACGGTTTCGAGGTCTGCCAGCGGTTGCGCTCCGATCCAGGCACACGCAACGTGCCCGTGGTGATCATCAGCGCGCTCGACGATCCGGACTCGCGGCGCAAAGCCGCCGACGCCGGCGCCTCCGCCTACTACACCAAACCCTTCAGCCCGATCGCGCTGCTCAAGGAAATCGAGCGCTTGAAGGCCGCGCAAACCGCGACCTGAGTCCGCGGGCCGAGCCCGGGGCTTGCGCGATCCGAAAAGGGCAGACGGCCCTTGCGGAAACGATCCGACCCGCCTGCTCAGAGCAGGTTCAGGAAACCCTTGGCGCGCTCGGAGGCCGTCTCGACGATGCCCTTGGCCTCTTGGGAAGGGATCCGCAGCTTCTCGCACAAGTCTTCCAGCAGCTTCTTCTCTTGCTCGTGCTGCTCTCCGTCGATGTACGTCAGCAACACCGCGTGCTGGAGCAGTACACGACGGTCGTCGTAGCTCAGATCAGTGAGTGGAATGTCATCCACCGTTTTTGGGGTCTTTGCGTACGTGCGCAGCTCGTGAGCCTCGCTGGTGCTCGCTCCGAACGCGTCGAGCAGCGCCTCGATGACCTCGAGCTCTTCGTCCGCGACACGCCCGTCGGCCCAAGCCACACTCACTAGGCCCTTGAGGATGGCCATGTTCTGGTCGTGCATGGGGCGAGAGGATGGCATGGCGCCCCGGCGCCCTGCAACGCCGAAGAAGGCCGGCTTTTTCCCGGCGCTCCGCCGCCTCAGCGCACCGCGACGGTGTAACGCACGAGGCTCGGGGCGTCCGCGCTCGGAGAGAGCGACTCGGCGCTGATCGGGATCCGTACCCAGCGCGCGCGGCCCGGAAGCTCCACGGTGACCTCGGCGCTCTGGCGACAACTGAGGCCTTCGAAGACGGCGTCCCGCCCCACGATCCGGCTGGGGCTGACGACACTCCCGTCGGGGCCCGTTCGGACGCGCGGGCGTCCGCGCTCCGGCACCTGACGGACCGTCAGCTCCGCCGTGCACGCCGCCCGGGGCTCCGAAGGTTCCATGATTGGAACCGCTGCAGCCGCCGCGACCGACTCGGACTCGGCACCGCGGGTCGGGATGCTGCCGAGACCGATCCCGGCGACGATCAGCGCGGCTGACACTGCGCCGGCGAGCACTCGGGCGCTGGAACCTTCGCTCGCGGCAGCCTTCGGCACCGCCCCGGCGTCGACCTCGCAGACCGCCACGGGTGGCGGTGTCTCGCTCAGCTCGACGACCTCGGGCGGTCGAGCCGTCGCGTCGACCCCGGCCAGCGTCTTCAGATCCGAGCAAAGCTCGCGGTCGCTCATGCGCCCGGCTACGCCAAAGCCGGACAGCAGCTCGTCGATGTCGCTTCGCCTCGGTGCGTAGCGCGGCGGTGCGTACTCGTGGCGGGGTGGACGCGGCGGCAGATTTTCGGGGATCGGCAGCGCGCGCGCGGGCGGCGGAGACGCGGAAGGCACAGCGAGGCTCCAGCCGACCTCCGCAGCAAGAGGCGACACCTCGGCGGCGGGCGCGGACGGCGACGGAGCCAGCGGCGCGCTCGACACCTCAGCGGCGGGCGCGGACGGCGGCGGAGTCAGCGGCGCGCTCGACACCTCAGCGGCGGGCGCGGACGGCGGCGGAGTCAGCGGCGCGCTCGCCTCGATCGCGGGCCCCTCGAGGGTCTCAGCCTCGGCGCGGCTCACCGGTGAGCGTGAGGCCGGCGGTGGATCCACCGTTTGAAGCTCGGCGGGCGCGTCGCTTGGGGACGAGTCGCTGCGAGCGAAGCCCGGCGGAGGAGTCTGCGGGCGTCCGGCGAAATCCCCGGTCAGCTCAATGACCGGCGGCATGCGCTCGGTGGCGTCGTCGGCGACCAACGTCAGCACGCCCGGAGTTGGCTCGGAGATCTCGAGAGGGCCAAGGCTCTCGGGTGCGCCAGTCACTGCCACGCCCGTGCCGAAGACCGGCGTGCGCGCCGTCGTGCCCTCGGCCGGTTGCGACGCGAACACCGCTTGCTGCTGCTTCGGTTTGACCCGCGGCTGCGGCACGGTGATCTGCTCGGCGGCGACACGCGCTTGTGTCGTCGGCGCGCCGGGACTCGCAGGCACCTCGAGATCGGGCACGAAGGGAATGGCCGCCATCGCTTCGACGGGCTCCTCGACGAAGACCGGAATTCGCGTGAGCAGCTCCTCTGCATCAGCGAGCTCGGACTGGACGGGCCACTGCACCACAGCAACGGGCAGCGCAGCACCCGAGCGCACCGGCGCCGCGGGGGGCTCACTCTGTCGAGCCAGCACCGAGGGCAGATCAACGCTCGCGGAGAGCTCGTGAGGCTCGGGCTCGGTTCGCGGCGAGGGCGCCATTGGGCTCTGGGACTCGCTCACCCTCGGCGGCTCGGCCACGGGACGCTCCGGTTTGGCGCTCGGAGGGCTCCAGGCGGGCAAACGTCCGGCGTCGCGGGCCCGCACGACATCGCGATAGAGTCGCGCCAGCGCCCGGCGCGCGGCCGCGCGATTGACCGGAACCAGCGCGACCTCGATCTCTCGAATCACCGCCTCCACCCCCGACCCGCTGGATTTATGCGCCGCGCGCAGCAGCCCCGGCGTGACCGAGCTGGCTTCGAGCAGCATCAACCCGAGCATCTCTCTGAGTACCTGCTCGGCGTGTTCATCCTCCGCGGGTGAGCCTCCGGTGATCTTCACCTGGCCTTCTTCGGACAGCCCCACGTCGCCGAAGCCCACGCTGCGAGGTGCGCCCGCCACCTGATCGGCCGTCGCCAGGATCAGATAACCCGCTACCTCTGCGGCCAATGACGCACTTCGTGCGTGTGCAGCGCCCATGATCTCGTGCAGCTTGACGGTCATGCCTCACCTCCGCGTACCAGCACGCCGTGAGCGCGAAGAAACGCCTTCGCCTCGTCGATCGTGTGGACGCCGTCGTGGAAAATCGAAGCCGCGAGCGCCGCATCGGCCCCGCCCTCTTTCAAACCCTCGAGCAAGTGCTCGAGCGTTCCAACCCCGCCGGATGCAATGACCGGCACGGACACCACGTCCGCCACCGCCCGTAGCAACTCGATGTCGTAACCTTGCCGCGTGCCGTCGCGGTCCATGCTCGTGAGCAAGATCTCCCCCGCCCCCAGCTCGACTGAACGCTCGGCCCACTCGAGTGCATCGAGGCCCGTCGCGCGGCGCCCGCCGTGGGTGTAGACCTCGAAGCCGCCCGCGGCCCGGCGTTTGGCGTCGATCGCAATCACGACGGCCTGCGAACCCCAAGCGGATGCTATTTCGGCAACCAGCTCGGGACGCTCGACCGCAGCGGTGTTCACGCTGACCTTGTCCGCGCCGGCGTGCAGCAGATCCCGTACGTCTTCGCCGACGCGCACTCCGCCACCCACTGTCAGCGGTGCGAACACGACGTCTGCCGTGCGCTCGATGACCGAGAGCAGCGCACTTCTTCGCTCGTGCGAAGCGGTGATGTCGAGGAACGTGATCTCGTCCGCCCCCGCAGCGTCGTACCGTCGCGCGCACTCGACCGGGTCCCCGGCGTCGCGAATGCCCACGAAGTTGACGCCCTTCACCACCCGACCGTCACGGACGTCGAGGCAGGGAATGATGCGCTTGGCCAACATGGGATCTGATGCCCCATAGCGGACCGGCGGATTTCTGGACAAATGCCTTGCGACTCGGCCGCCCCGCCCCCCCGGCAGGCGCTGGCGCCGCGCGGGCCGCGCTGGACGCGGTCCCCGGAGCTCGGCCGCGCCAGGCAATCCGGGAAATCGGGCCTCCCGCGGCCCCCCGCGGGCCCGCGCGTCGGTTATAGTCCGAAGCCAATGGCCGCGTGTCTGCGCTGCGGTGCAGTGTCGGAAGAGGGCGCCGCCGCCTGCCCCACTTGCGGGGCTCCAAACCCCGACAACCGCGAGACGGCTGCGCTCGGGAGCGCGGGGGAGCGCCCGCTGGCGACCGGGACACTGGTGCTGGGCAGCGGCATCCCGCTCGATGGTCCCCTTCCCGTGGCCGCGCGTTCGGCTCCCAGCCGTGACGTGGCCGAGCCCATCCCCGCTCCGCGCGAGAGCCAACGCCCACCCCGGGCCGCCGTGGAGCCGCGCCCGCGCCGACGCCCTCGGCGCGATCCCGCCGAAGTGGCGGCTGAGCTCGACGAGGCCGGCAAGGAGCTGCGCAAGCGACTGCGGCCCCGCCTCGACTCGACGAGCGCGTCCGGGGCGATCGCTGCCGACGGCACAGCCCGTCCAATCTGGCGTCGCACACCCGTGCTGCTCTCCGCCTTCGCCCTCGCGCTGCTCGCGGCGGGCAGCGTGGCGCTGCTCGTGAAACGCCAGCCCACGCTCTCCGGTGAGCCGCGCTTCGACGCTGGTGGGCAGCCCGAGCTCCAGATCGCGTGTCCCAAATGCGCGGACGGTACCCAGCTGGAGCTCGGCGCCAACAGCGCGATCGTCAAGGCTGGGCGGGCCGTCCTCAGGCTCACGCCGCCCCTACCCCTCGGGCGCAACCGCGCCGCGGTCACCGTTCACGCGCCGGGGCAGACCAGCTCGCGCCAGGAAGAGGTCGAGTACGAGGTCGACTTCGTGGTCAGTGCCGATCAGGCGGGGCTGTCGCATCCCGAGCCCACCCTCGCCCTCGTGGCAGACGCAAGACCCGACGTCTCTCTGATCGTGGACGGTCGTGTCGTTCCCAAGAATGAGAGCGGCATTCGACGCTACGAGATCCCCGTACGCGCTCAGCTCACGGGTCCGGCCAAGGGCACACAGCGCCTGGTGCGAACGATCCCCTACGTCGTGCAGCGCGCCAACGGGGTCAGCCAGCGAGGTGAGCTCGAGTTCCGCGTCGACATCGTCCCGCTGAGCGTCGACGCGCCCGGCGAGAGCATCGTGATCGAGACGTCCAGCTTCGTGCTCGCCGGCGTGACGGAGCGCGACGGCATGGTCACGGTCGAGGGTCGCCCGATCACGGTCGATCCTCAAGGGCGTTTTGCCCAGCTCATGAGTGTGTCTGCGGTCGGCGACACCACCATCAGCGTACGCGCGACAGCCCCGGGACGCGCACCGCGCTTCTTCCCGATCCGAGTCCACCGGGTCGCAAGCCTCACGACCGAGGCCGTCGAGTTCGAACGCCGCGCGCAGACCTCGTTCGCCGCGATCGCGGGCGATCTGGAGCAGAAGCGTGGCTGGGCGGTCGCACTCGAGGGCAAGCTGACCGAGGTGAAGTCCGACGGCTACCGGAGCTCTCTGCTCCTGGAGGTCACCCGCGGCTGTACCGCGCCGCCGTGTCTTGCGCGCCTGGAGTACGGCGCGCGGGTGAGCTTCGCCGTGGGCGCCGAGCTCACCGCATACGGCTATTTGACCGGAAAATCCCCGGAGTCGAGCAGCGGGCGCGAGCTGCCCCAAGTCCGAGTAGAGTTCTTGCGAGGCCGACCGTGAGCGAGGGCGAGAGCAAGGCGAACGTGGGAGCCCCGTCGGTGAGCGAGATCCGTTGCCCGTCGTGCGAGCACGGCAACACGGCTGAAGCCCGCTACTGCTCCGCGTGTGGCGTTCGCCTGGGCACGGCCAGCCTCGACGAGCTGGAAGGTCCCGCGTCGAAGCGCGCGACGGGCTTCGGCACACTGAGTGAAGTGCGGGAGACCCACTCGACCGAGCTGCCCATCGCCGACCCCTTGATCGGCACCACGGTGGCAGGACGTTATCGCATCATCGAGCTGCTCGGTCGCGGCGGCATGGGTGTCGTGTACCGCGTCGAGCATGCCCGCATCGGCAAACTCATGGCGCTGAAGCTCCTGACCGGAGAGCTCGGCCGCGACGAGGAGATCGTCGCGCGTTTCAAGCGGGAAGCGCTGATGGTCAGCAAGCTCAGCCATCCAAACACCGTGCAAGTCTTCGACTTCGGTGTCTCGGACGGGCTCACCTACCTGGCCATGGAGTACCTGCGCGGCGACGACCTCGGTCACCTCGTGCGCAAACACGGCCCCCTCGACCCGGACCGTTGCGCCAAGATCATCATCCAGGTCTGCAGCTCGCTCGGGGAAGCGCATGGCCTCGGCATCGTGCATCGCGACCTGAAGCCCGAGAACATCTTCATCTTGAGCGGCCACTCCGAGAGCGACGTGGTGAAGGTGCTCGACTTTGGCCTGGCCAAGCTGCGCGAATCGCCAGAGCTCGGCGAGGTCACCTCACGCGGGGCCATCGTCGGAACGCCGTACTACATGTCGCCCGAGCAGATCCGTGGCGAGGCCGCCGACCCACGCAGCGACGTGTACGCCATTGGTGCGTTGATGCACGCTGTGCTCACCGGCCAGCCGGTGTTCGATGCGCCGCGCCCGATGGGCGTGCTCACCAAACACCTGACGGACCTGCCTGCGTCTCCCAGCTCGCGCTTTCCAGAGCTGGCGATCCCGAGGGGCATCAGCGGGGTCATCATGCGCGCGCTCGAGAAGGACCCAGCCCGACGCTTCCAATCGGTTCAGGAGCTGCAGTTCGCGCTGATCAGCGAGCTGCGCGGGGCCGGTGCTACGAGCAGCGTCGAGATCTTGCTGGACTCGGGCCAGATGCACGCCCTCACCCGCAGCGCCGACGACGCCGTCACGCGCGGTGAGGTCGAGCGGTACGAGAAGAAGCTACGCCGCCGCGGTCTGTACGTGTGGGCCGTGTTGGCGCTGTTCATGCTCGTGACCGGCGTCGTGGTGTGGCAGGTAATGAAACACACCGGCGAGCGTGAGGCCTTCGACGGCCGCGAGCGCGAGCCAAACAACGTAGCCAGCGAGGCCACCCCGCTGCCGTTCGGCGAGCTGATCCGAGGCCAGATCGGCCGCCGGATGGATCCCGAGCGCAGTGATCGAGACTTCTACCGTGTGCAGGTCCCCCAAGGCACCCGTTCGATCAGCATCAAGACCACCAGCCTGCCCAACATGGCGCTCTGCACCTATCTGTACCGGGTGGGGATCGAGTCACCACTCGGCCGCTACTGCACCGGTGGCGCCGCGCGACCGCTCAACGTGCTGGCCCTCGAGTCCGAGCCCGGAGAGTACTTGCTCGCCGTGATGCAGGACCGTGACTCGTACGCGGCTGCCAACGAACAGGGGCCGGTGCTCGAGAACGTCTCCGACAACTACGAGCTCAGCATCTCGTCGGCAGAACTGACGTCCGGCAGCGAGAGTGAGCCCAACGACACGCCGCGCGACGGCGCGCGCGTCGCACTCGGCGGCGAATTCCGCGGCCGCCTGGCCTGGGTTCGCGACGTCGACTACGTGTGCGCCGAACCCGGCAGCGGCAGCGCCCGGTTCATCGTGGAAGACTCGCCGAATCTCGCGCGGCCCCGCCACTCGGTGCTGCAGGTCACGCCTGCGGGGGGCCCCGCTGACGGGATCCCGATCCGCCTGCACCGCAAGGGCACCGCTCTCCCACCGGAGTCGAAACACGACGTCGCCGGCGCCTGGCAGAGCCCCGCGGCGCCGCGCGGGGTTGGGGATGCTTGTGTCAAACTGGAGCTCGTTCCAAACCCGCACGCTCCGCTACCTCACCCCGTGATCGCTCCAGCCAGCGACGAGGAGTACACCGTCCGTGTCGAAGCCGCGCCCTGAGAAAAGCCGAGTGGCGTTGCTCTTTGCAGCGCTCGTGGCGCTCGGTCCGAGCGCCCACGCCGAACGCGTCGACCCCACCGTCCCGCTGCGCCGCGTGGTGGGTGCGCCGGCGGGTGCACAGCCGGCCTATCGGGTCGACTCCGCGCGCACCGGCCGCGCGAAGCAGCCGCTACCCTCCACGCCGCGCGTGCTGTGGCGCGCGCGCGTCACGGGCGGGCTCGAGCTCCCGCTGGCGGTCGACGCGAGCGGTCACTGCATCGCGGCGAGCCCGATGTCGCAGCTGGTCGAGCTGAACGAAAAGGGCAAGCTCGCCTGGACACTCAAGACCGGAAGCTCGCCGCCCGTGCTCGGCCCGGTCATCACGACCGACGGCACCCGTGTCGTGGTCACGTCCACCGCCGAGATCTGGGGCGCCGCGCCGAACGGCGCGCTTCGCATCCACCGCTCGCTGCCGGTCGCAAACGTGCGCGGCGGTGTGCCCCCGCTTCCGACTCGCGATGGCGGCATCGTGTTCGCGGTGACGGGTGCACTCTTTTACGTGGACGCAAGCGGCGAGGTCCAGGCGCGCGCCAAGCTGGACGACGCGCCGGCCGGCTTGCTCGAGAACGCCGCGCGCACGCTGGTGGTGACGGAGCGCGGCGACGTATTCGAGTGGAAGCCTCCCGCCGAACCGACCAAGCTCGGAAGTTTTGGCGGGCGCCTCGACGAGGGCGCAGCCCTCTCGAGCCCCAATCACCTAGCGGCCGTCGTCGACCACCAGCGACTCGTGGACTTCAACCTCACGACCAAGACACGCCACATCCGGCTGGACTCCAGCGATCTGCTCCAGGGTCCGCCCGCCATCCTCGTGAGCGGCGAGACGCGCGTGGCGTCGTTCTCGGGTCTGCTCTTGGGCCACGATCGCACCGGCATCGAGACCTCGCGAGCGCAGCTCGAACCAACGACGGGCGGTGCACTTCCGAGCACACCGGGACTCTCACTGCCGCCCCCGCTGCTGGTCGACGCCGAAGGCCGAGTGGCGTTCGTCCGGCCCGGCCTCGACGCCGGCGTCGTGCTCGCGAGCGGCGAGACCCGCAGCGCTGCCGGCGCTGCGTGTGGGGATCCGTTGGCCCTGGTCCCGGCAGGAAAACAGCGCATGGCGCTGGCCTGCCGCTCCGGGCTGATCCTGCTGCTCGGTCAGTGATAGAGGGCGGAAAAGAGCACCGAGAAGGCCCAGCTCGTCGCCTTCTCTTCGACCTTGGTCGAGCCCACGTCCAGCTCGCGTTTGCCGATCGCACCCAGAAACCGTGCGTACCCGCCCAGCGACCAGTTCGGTGAGATCCAGGCGTCGTAACCCGTGAGCACGAGCACCCCGCCACCCTTGAACGGTTCTTCGTCGAAGTCCGCTTTGTCGTCCGGCTTGACCTCCAAGCTCGTGAGGCCAATCGCTCCGCCCACGTGGAAGCCGCCGCTTGGGTCGAAGAACCCGTCGACAAACGGTCCGATCAGGCTGAGCGACGCGCTGCCGTCGAGGTCTTGCGACTTTCCGCCGGACTCGACCCGCGGTTTGTCGCCGCCTTCCACGAACACTCCACCACCGATCACCAGACCGGGGGTTGGAGTGCCACCCATCAACAGATCGAGACAAGCCCCTCCGCCCGCAAGGCGGACGTCAGCGACACTCGAGCGCTCCGACTCGACGCGCGACGACGCATAACCCCCGCCCAAGGACATGCGCAGGTAGAACGTGTCGTGCAAGTGGTAGCCCGGTTCGTCCTCTTCGCGCTTGGGCACCGGGGGCGCGGCCACCACGTACATGCCGGTTGGCGGCGGAGCATTCACGTAGGCCGGAGCCACGTACCCGGGCGGTGGCTGTGCGGGGTAAGCGGGTGCAGGGGCGACGGGAGCCGCGCCCGTGGCGGGTGCCGGCGCGGCCGCAGCAGGAGGCGGCGGAGGCGGCGGAGGTGGCGCGTCGGGTGCAGGAGCCGGAGCGGGAGCCGGTGCAGGCCCCGGCGGCGCACCCTGCGCGCTCGCGCGAGAGACGACGCACACTGCGCACAAGACCCCCAGAGCGCCCAAGGCGCGCCCAGAACTTCGCTTCCCGCACCAACCGCGAGTCTGCATGCGGAAACGAGAGCGCGCCTCGAGGCGCGGCGTCAAGGCTTCGACGGCAACGGACGGCCAAAACGCGTCGTTTCGCGGAGCACGCGCAGGGCGGCGTTGGCTCGAGAGAGAATTTCTGCGCGCGGCGCCCCCGCCTTCAACGAGCGTGGTTTGTTCGACACCGCCGCCCGAAGCGCGGCGTCGTCAATCAGGGTGCGGGTACCGTCGGCATCGAACGAGGTCACGAACAGACACGGACGGTGCTCCATCTTCGGCGCGACGACCTGGTAGTGGCACCAACCCCGCTCGTCGACTTCGGTGCTCACCGCCCCCACATCGGCCGCGGTGACGACGATGGGCCCCGTGCACTGAATGAGTGACACCACCGTCAACGTACAATCAGAGGTCGGTGGTTTGGCCCACACGGAGACCTCGACGTCGGCCTCGCCGGGCCCCGCTGCGAGGGCAATCAACGACGAGCCCGGGGTCAGCACTCCGCAGGTCACGCCGGAACGGCAGAGCCCCCCCGTCTCGCGCGCAAGTGGGGCTTCCCCCGAGCCTGCCACTCTGCGCCAGCCGTACTGGCCGGACGAGCTGCTCAGCTCGAAGTCACCGTCCACGAGCAGGTTGAGCGGCTCCGCGTGCCCGAATGGGTTGCGCTGCTCTACCACGCGCACCGGCAGGCCAGCCTCGGCTGCGGCGTCGGAGGCCGCGTCACCGTCTGGACCCGCATCAGCGCTGCCGGTCGCAACCCCGACGGCTTCGTCGGCGCCGCAGCCGGCGCTCGTGCTCAGGGCCAGCAGCACTAGAGCGCCGAACAGGTTGAACGTCGTTTGTTTTCCGGGACTTGCAAGGTGTTCGGCGCTCGCGCGCGGAGCGCGCACGGCCGAAGGCCGGGGGTTTGGGGCGCAGCCCCAACGTAAAGGTCCTAGAACACGAGCAGCGCAAGCTGATCGGTGTTCTAGCGCCGTCCGCGCCATGGCACGGCGAACGCATCTTCTAGCCCACCTCGAAGCGCGCGCGATCATGGCTTCAGGTTTCCCTTCACCCAGGCGAGCGCGGCATCGAACGGCGCGTCCTTGCCTTGCAAGAGCGACGACTGGGTGTGCTCCACCACGACGTCCGGTGAAACCCCGTGGCCAATCAGCGCGCTGCCATCGTCGAGGTACATGTCACCACTGGCGAGCTGGAAATCGAAGCGCGACCAGTAGCCGAACTGATAAAACGACGAGAACGCCCCGGCCGTCTGGTGCGGACCGAAGATCTTCACCTTCGGCGCGCCCTTCATGCCCAGTGGAAGCCAATCCGAGGCCGACCCATCGCGGTGGATGATCAGCGCAACCGGCAGCGTCAGATCCGCGTCCACGCTGCCCACCTGGAAGCTCCCCTGTCCGAGCGAAATGAGCTTTTTTACCCACTCCACGGCCAGAGCAGCCGCATCCGGTCCGGTGTCGCCGGCGACGAGCGGGAAGACCGGCCCGACCCCTGCCAAGGCCGGCGGTCGCACGAGCGCGGTGATGGCCTCGGGCGCATCGATGGTCCCGCCGTTGCCGGCGCGATGATCGAGGATCACTCCGCGCGCGTTCTGTTTGAAGAACGTATTCGCGTCCAGGAACGACTGCGTCAGCCCGCCTGGCCCTCCGTACAGAGTGTCGAAGGTCATGCCGAAGATCTTGTCAGCCGGAGCACTCTCGAGCACCGCCTCGCGCCAGGGCTGAAACGGCACCCAGTGAAAGCTGCTGATCTGACCCGGGAACTGCTCGGGCGGGTTGGCCAGGTGATAACTGGGTCGGTTGTCGCAGCCGGGGGCCTGCACGTCCGTCTCGATGGCCTCGATGCTCAGCGTCTCGACGACGTTCTGGCACGTCGTCGACTGCGGATCGCAGCGGATCACGCTGAAGCTCTGGGCAAAGCGCGGGATCAGATCCCGCATCGACTCGACCAACTCCGCGTCGACTCCGGGATCGGTAGCCACGTGCCCCCCGAAGCCAGTCCCGACGAGCCCCGCGACCCAGTCGATGGGATGTTTGCCGTCGATCGCCACGAGCCGATCGCCGGGCACGAGACCCAGTGTGCCCTTGGGCCCGACGTGGGACACGAGCACGTCACTGCGCCCGGCCTGGCTCGGCCAGACCGCCTGGGTGAGATCGGCGTGACCCTCGATGAAACACAGGCCGAGGCGGCGCGAGCTGCCTTGCCCTTCGATGGCCGTCGTGGCGGACGTATGCCAGTCGTGGAGCTTCTGCACACTTCGGCCGAACGCACTCCAGTACTGCCATGCGGACTCGGCCGCGGTCATCTTGCTCATCTCGGCGAGGGCCGCCGGCATGTACGCCTTGCGACTGAAGCGACCGCCATAAAAGTGCTGCACTCGCGACGCGAGGTAGGCCGCGACACTCTGCCGGTGCTCCGGCGGCGGCAGCGGTGGCACGTAGCGCGCACCCTGACGACAACGCTCGCCGACACACACCGCCTCCGGCCCGCAAATCGGATCACTCACCCCGAGACAGACGCCGCCGGCAGAGTAGGCTCCGTCGGCCCTCGCCTCGAGTGCGTCCACGTCCACGTTCGAACCCTCGACCCTCAAGAACGCCCGCACCAGATCACGACCGGTCACACTCACCGAGTTGGACGCGAGCTCGACCCAACCATCGCTCGTGACCCGGCCGGTGGGAAACATCCACCCGGCCTCGGTACCGCGCTTCGGATCGTCGTGTTCGAAGACCATACGCACGTGCCCGCGGCCATGCCGCAGCCAGACACGAAACACGTAGGACCGATTCAGCTTCGGCAGCGGCAACTCGAGCTCGAAGGCGTTCTGGCCGGTGCTCACCCGCACGAAGCGCTCGCCATCGAGGGCGAGCTCGTCGGCTGCGAGCTTCGACTCCCAGGCGCAGTCCTTCTCACACACGAGGCCCTTCGGCGTAGCGACCTCGAACGACTCCGTCGCGACCGCAGCCGCATCGAAGTGATGGCGCCCCTCCGCATCGAAGCTGCCCGCGCGCGCGACCCCTGCCTGAGCGAGCACGAACAGCAACGGCGCGAGCTCGAGCCTCATCGAGCCCTCTGCATCCAGGCCTCGAACGCGACGCGCACCGGCGTGGGCGCCGCCGGCGCCGGGCGCAAGCGTTCCCGTAGCCGAGCCCGCGTCCGACCCAGCTCTGCGCGCGCGCTGGCGGACGGCGCGGAGCCCTTGTTTGCCAGCGAGCCCGACACGCCACGCACCACGGCGTCGTCCACCAGCGCCTCACCCTCGTCGAAGCGGCTCTCCACGTACAGACACGTGGCCCGCTCTCGCGGCCCGCCGACCGCTTCGAGATGACACCATCCGCTCGCATCGGGCAGGCCGTCCGCGTCCGCCAGCTCCACGTCGGCGTCGACGTCGTAGTCACACGAGATCAGCGTTGCTCCGACCTCCGAGCACGCGCCCCCGGGAGGTTTGACCCAGACACTCGCGGCCACACTCTGACCGGCGGCGGGTGCGACCCCGACCGCCGCGATGCGCTGGCTCTGGGTCATGAAGCCGCACTTGAGCCCGCTGCGGCAGGCGCTGTCGGGTCGGATCTGATCGAACGCGCTGTACGTCACCACGATCGTGGCGTTCACCCAGCCGTACTGCTGCGCGAACGCGCTGGACCACTCGAAGTCCCCGTCCCAGAGCAGGTTGTCGGTCACCGCCACGTTGCCAAATGGATTTCGGGTGCTGACGCTACGCTTCGCTTTCGTCGGCAATGACGCATCCAGCACCGGAGCCGGGAGTGGGGCCGTCGCTCCGGCGTCCGGCGCGGCGACGCTCGGGTTCGCGGGCGTCAGCGACTCGTCGGCGCCACACGCCGCCGGCAGCGCCCAAGCGAGCGCGAGCAGCATGGCGTACTGGCGCCTCACGGTTTGAGCCCCTTCCTCACCCAGGCCAGCGCCGCGTCGTAGACACTGTCCTTGCCCGCGAGCAGATCGGACTGCAGCGGCAGGACCACCACGTCGGGCACCACACCGTGACCGTTCAACATCTGCCCATCGAAGTGCACGGTGTCCCCGATCGCGATCGAGTAACCAATGCCGAACCAGTAGCCGAAGCTGAACAGAGTCGAGAATGCGCCGGCCGTCTCGAATGGGCCGAACACCTTGGCGTTGGGCGCGCCCTTCATGCCGAGCGGTAACCAGTCACTCGCCGAGCCGTCGAGGTGAACGAGCAGCGCCACCGGGAGCGCCAGATCCGGGTTCGAGCTGCCTGCGATCTCGACGTTTCCCGCCGCGGCGAGCTGATCGAACAGGAGCTTGCCCTTAGCCAGGCTGAGCGGCGCTTGATCCGCGCGATTTCGCAGCTGGAATGCGTCCAGCGCGGTCGGCTCTCGCACCAGGTCCCAGAAGATCCCGGAGCCCGCGGTGGTGCCCCCGAAACCCGTCCGATGATCGAGGATCACACCCCGGGCCTGAGCGCGAAAATCCGCGACAGCCGCCTCCAGGAGCGGCCCGACACTGCTGCCGCCACCGACGTTGAGCGTGCTCCACTGCAGACCGTAGATGCGCTCGGTCGCGTCGCTCTCCTTGACGATGCCACTCACGATGCCGCCCTGCGGGTGGCCGTCGCCGCCGGGCACGTGGTTCAGGGGCCGATTGTCGCAGCTGGCCCCGCCGCCAGTTCCGGGTGGCGAGGCAGCAATTGACGAGATCGAGATCGTCTCGACGTTCGCGGCGCAGGTTTTGGTCGCCGCGTCACAGCGCAGCACGCTGATCTGATCGGCGAAGGCGGAGATCAGTCGATTCAGCCGCGCCACGACCTCGGCATGCGTGTTGTGATTCGAGGCGCTCTCGTAGCCGAAGTCGACGCTGATCAACGAACGAGCCCACTCGATGGGGTGCTTGCCGTCGACGGCAATCAGGCGGTCGCCCGGGCCAAGGCCGAACGAGTTCGTCTTGCCGACGTGGGAGACCAGCACGTCCAGATAACCCGGGGTCGACGCGAAACCGGCGGACACATCCGCCTTGCCCTCGATGAAACAGATCCCGATCGGGCGCGGGCTCTGCACACTGAAACCAGCCGAGTCACTGCCGCGGGTGTGCCAGTCGTGCAGCCGATGGATGGCAACACGGAACGCCCTCCAGAACGACCAGGCGTCCGCCGCGCTCTTCATCGACGCGATCTCGAGGCGGGCGTTGGGCAGATCCAGCTTGCGATTCTCGAATGGCCCGTAGAGCAGGGCAAAGCGTTGATCGAGATAGTCCACCAGGTCATCCCGGTAGGCCGGCGGCGGCAGCGGGGGCACCCGAGCCGCGAAATCGCGACAGCGTCCCCACATGCAGACTTGTGACGGTGCGCAGGCGGCCTTGTCGTCCGCGCCCGAGCAGTCGTGAGCCGGGACGGCGGATCCGGCCGCCACCAATTCGACGGCGTCGATCTGCGCGCCCGCCGGCGAGAACACTCCAAGCGCCAGGCCCGTAACGCGCCCGACGTCGATGCTCATGGCAGTCAGCTCGAGCTCGTACCAACCGTCGCTGGTCACCCGACCGGTCGGATAGAACGCGCCGAAATCGTCCACCCGTCCGCCGAACTGGGTCTCGAGCGACGCCACCACCTCGCCCCGTGCCCAGAGTCGCGCGCGCACGGTCTGTGTCTTCGACGGCAGTGGGATCGGAACGTCGATGCCCTTGAGGCTCGCAAGCTCGAGCACACGCGTGCCGTGCAGTGGGTTCGGGTCATCCGTGCCAGCCGGCCCCGCGTCCGCGCCGGCCTCGACGCCGGCGTCCGGCGCGTCCTCGAAGCTGTTGGTGTAGAGCGCCGCCGAATCGAACGAAAACTCCCCGTTCGCGTCGAAGCCCGCAGCTCGCGCCAGGCTCGGTGAGAGCAGAACGCTCGCGGAAACGCTCAGCAGCGTGAAGGGCAAGACGACGCGGGGAGCGCGCACGAGGGCTCGCTCGTATCACGGACATGCAGCGAGGACCAGCGCACCCAGCCGCGTGGTGATATGTTCGCGAACATGTCCGAAAGCGGCGGGGCACGTCCGAAGCTCTATAGCGTGGCCATCGAGACCACCGCGTACTGCAATCAGAAGTGCGACTACTGCTACAACGAGTGGCGCGAGGACGGCGGCGCGTCGCTCGACAAGGGCGACCGCGACAAGCTGCTCTTGCGCGTCCAGCGTCTGCTCGAAGCCTTCGAAATCGATCACGTCACCGTGACCGGCGGTGAGCCGTTCTCCTACTCCCGTGTGTTCGAGCTGTTCGACCTGCTGCGCGAACACGGCGTGGGCGTGCAGATCATCTCGAACGGCGGGCTCATCACCCAGGCGCTGGCCGAGCGCCTGGCGCCCTATCGCCTGCGCTACGTGCAGATCACGCTCAACGGCCCCGACGAGGCGCTGCACGCGGCGCACGTTGGTGCCGGTCACTTCGAGCGGACGCTCGCCGGGATCCGGGCCCTCGGCGCCGCCAAGGTCCCAGTGGTCGGCTGCGTCGTCGTCACCAAGAAGAACGCACCCCACCTCGGTGAGACGCTGGAGCTCTTCCGTTCCCTCGGAGTCCGCCAGATTTCCCTGAGCCGGTTCAGCCCGGCCGGGTACGCCGCCCGGCACGCGGCTCAGCTGCTGCCCTCGCGCAGCGACCTGATCACCGCCTTCGGCCAGGCTGCACCCTTCGGTCGCGACCACGGCATGACCCTGATCTGCACGATGCCGGTGCCACCCTGCGCCGTCGAGGTCGAGCAGTTCGCCCCGATCCAGTTCGGCACCTGCGCCATCGGCACGAGCATGCAAGAGATCGCGCTCGGCCCCGACGGGCGCCTCAAGAACTGCACGCTGCACCGCACTGCGCTCGGCGGCGTCGCCGACATCCTCGATCCCAGCGTCGACGTCGCAAGCCTCATCACCTCACCCGAGGTCGTCGAGTACAAGCGCGAAACACCCGAGTTTTGCCACGGTTGTTTGCACGAGCACAGCTGCGGCGGCGGCTGCGGCGCGGCCGCCGAGTGGGTGATGGGTCACGCCCGACGCTTCGTGGATCCGTTCGTCTCGCAGCACGTCGATGACGATCTGGCTGCGCGCCTCGAGAAGCAGCGCCGCGACGGCAAGACTCACCTCGAGCTGATCCTCTGAGCTCGAAGGCCATGACCAGGCCCGACCGCCCGCGCGTGCTCCTGCTGTGGCCCGGTGGCCTGTTCGGTGGCGGCGCCAATTTCGGCGTACCGCAGCTGTTGATGATCGCCTCGGCGATCCGCCAGCGAGCCGACGTCGAGGTCGACGTGGTCGACCTCGACATGGAACGAGGCCTCGGCCGGGTCGACCTCGCCCGCGTGGTGCAGGGCGGCTACGACCTGGTCGGCATCAGCTGTTATTCGTCCTACGACTACCTCAAGGTGATGGCGATCGCCGCGCGCCTGCGCGAGCTTCTGCCGAAGGCTTGGCTCGTCACCGGCGGGTATCACGCGAGCGCGCGCCCACAAGAGTTCACGGGGGACGACTCGGTGTTCGACTTCGTGGTGGTCGGCGACGGCGAGCTTCCCCTCGCCCGCCTGGCCGAGGCGCTCGTCACCGGCAAGCGCCCGCTGATGCGCGTGCTCGGGCCGGACGCCGTTCCCGCGCCGAAGGACCTGATGCCCTACGACTGGTCGCTGCTCGAGCGCTACCGACCCGTCGCGCGCAAGCTGGCGTCCCAGGCCGAGATCTACCTGTCCCGCGGCTGCCCGTACGACTGCGCGTTCTGCATGGAGCGCGCAAAGCGGGATGTGAGCTGGCGCGCCCTCGAGCCCCTGGGCGCCGTGGAAGAGCTGCATCGGCTCGACAGTTTCCTCGATCTCCGGAGCTGGACGCTGTTCATCGCCGATGCGCTGTTCGGCATGAAACGCGGCTGGCGCCGTGAGTTCTTGGAGGAGCTTGCCCGCCGGCCGATCCGCGCGAAGAAGAGCTGGCTCCTGATCCGCATCGACCTGGTCGAAAAGGAAGACTTCGCGCTGATGGCCCGCGCCAACGTCAGCCCCGGATTTGGCCTCGAGTCCGGCGATCCCGCGCAGCTCAGGCGGATCCGCAAGGCCGGCAAGCTCGAGGGTTACCTCGACAAGATGCTGACGATCGCCGAGTGGGCGCGCGAGTACGAGGTCCCCTTCGGGGCCAATATCATCGTGGGCCACCCCGGCGAGACCGAGGCCAGCCTGCGCACCACCGCTAAGTACATGCACAAACTCTTCGTCGCACACCCGCGCGGCACGCATGGATTCTTGTCGGTGGATCCGTTCCGGCTTTACCCGGGTTCACCCATCGACGAAGAGCGCGAAGTGTGGGAGCGCGACACGGGCATGCGAGTGCATCGCTACCCGTGGTGGCAGGACGGGGACCAAGACTTCTTGGCGGAGTGGATCGACCCGAGTGGTGATTTGGATTTCCGAACAGCCAACAGCCTGCGCTTCGAGCTCTTCGGCCCAATTGTCAGCGCAATCCGCGAGCGTTTTGCGTACACCGGTCCTGCGCGCGACTACTACCTGCGCGCGGTGAACGAGCAGATCCAGCTGCTCGCGCCCCGCCCACGCCTCCGCACCCTGGGCCTGCACCAGCTCTGGCGCGGGCTCTCGGGACAGGTCGCACCCGAGGGGCGACGCGCCGAGCTCTTGGCAGACCGGGAGCTCGAAGACGTGGCGCGACTCGCGCGCGAAACTACCCTCGACGAGCGGCAGCTGAACGCGACGGATCTCGTGGGCCAGGCCCTGCTCCGCGTGCCGCGTGAACGCTTCGTGCCCACCGAGAGCATCGCCGAGTCGGCACACGACCGCGCGCTCGCCTTGAGCGAAGACGGCGGCTCCACCATCTCGGCGCTGCACGCCTACGCCCTGGCGTATCGCGCGCTCGGGCTCGAGCCGGGCGCACACTTCGTGGATCTAGGAGGTGGAACCGGCTACGGCGCCGCGCTCGCCGCCGAGATCGTGGGAGCGGAAGGCAGTGTGCTCAGCCTCGAGCTCGATCCGGCGATGGCCGCCCTCGCGCGGGAAAACCTGGCGCAGTATCCCCAGGCCCGGCTGCTCGAGAACGACGCGCACTCGGTCGAGCTCTGGCGTGGGTCGGCGCGAGTGTACGCGGGCTTCGCCGTCGCCGACATTCCAACGAGCTGGCTCGACGCGCTGCCGGTCGGCGGTGTGCTCGTTGCCCCCGTCGGAGATGCAACCCAGCAGGTCATGACGCGCATCGAGCGTCGCGCCGAAGGATTCGCTCGTCAATCGCTCGGCCCCGTGCGTTACGTTCCGGACCGCACGCAGACACGCGGCGCTGCACCCGAGTCTTCAACGGTCGAGCAGTAGTCTTCGCACCACGACGGCCTGTTCGTCCGGCAACGCCTCGAGCCGAGCAGCGGGCGCGTTTGGACCGAAGTGCGCGAGCCAGGTCGCGTGCTCGCGTTCGAGTTGCGCACGCTCGGCACGCAGGTTCATCAGCACGACGGCCATGTGCTCCACGCGTCGTTCCGCGGCGACCGCCGCACGCCCGACCTCTCGCACCGTCGCTTCGTGAGCCGCTTGCCACGCAACGTGTTCGGTGCTGGGTCCGTGCTCGCGGTGTGGGGCCCCGATCCAGATCTGCGCGCCCCGCACGCGCCCGCGCAAGCGAAGCGGGCGCACGACGGCGACCCCTGAGCTCGCGAGCTCGGGCGCCGCAGCCGTCACCCGTTCGAGCTCGACTTCGAGCGCCGACCAGTCGACCTCCTCCCGCGGCAGAGCCTCGAAGTAGGGGCGCTCGATCTCGGCGGCCAGACGCAGGAGCTCCACCCCCGGACCGCACCGGGCGAGGGGCTCGAGCAGCTCCGGCGCGTCGACCTGGTCCGCGGTAAGCGATCCGAGCTCCCCCGGCAGGCTCGAGGAGGCCCGGCGCACGTCCTCGAACAGCCAGGCCAAAAGCTGGGCGGATGCGAGCTCCGAGTGCCCAGGAAGCAACCGCCCCAGCGCGAGAGCATCCTCGGCGAGCGTGCGATTCGCGGCATCGCCCAGCCGGACCGCACAGTAGCGGATCCAGGCGGGGTCGTAGACAGACGCCGGTAGAGCCGCCGTTTCGGCGACGTGGCAGAGCACATGAAACACCAGCTCCGGGTAGGTCTTGAGGCTTCGGTCGACGCGCATCGGCTGCCTTCGCTACCACGACCCCGACTTGCGGCCCGTTCGCCGCCCGGCGGGGCGCCACGGCAACGGGGGAGGCTAGCGATGTGGGGTTGGGTCGCTTATACTGTGCCGCGGCGGGTCGCCCCCGTCTGAAACGAGCGGAGCAAGATGATCGCGATTACATCGACGGCAGCAGAAAAGGTGAAGGAAATCGCCGACGCAGAGGGCCTCGCGGGCCAGGGCCTCAGACTTCGCGTGATTGGTGGCGGCTGTGCGGGGTTCCAGTATGACCTCTACTTCGAGGACAAACCCACGGACATGGACGAGCAGTTCGAGTCCAACGGCGTGCTCTTGTTCGTCGACCCCCTGAGCTATCAATACTTGGATGGGACCGAGATCGACTACGTCGACGGCGTGCACGGGGCGGGCTTCAAGTTCGGAAACCCGAACGTGACCGGCTCGTGTGGCTGCGGGTCTTCGTTCAGCGCCTAGTTTCGCGGCGCTTCGGGGCCCCCCCGCCGGGTCGACTGTCCTAGCGGCGTCCAACCGGCTTCAACTCGACGCCTGGCTCTTTAGCCGGGCGTCTGCGTTTTGTGCTCCTGAATCCGAGCGAGCAACCCGAGGCCCAACTCCCCCGTAGTTCCGAGCAGCCACGGGGAATTACCGCCCGAGCCCCGGGTTGACAAAAAGTTACGTAAGGTGATGTTGTGGCAGCCCGGCAGCGACTCCGACCCGAAGGGAGCGCGCCGCACTGGGCTTGGACAGCGAGTAGACGAAGCCGACCCCCGGAGAAACATGGCACGCGAATCTGACCCCTCACTTTCCCGCTATATCTCGCAGGTTCACCAGTATCCGAAGCTGACCCGCGAGGAGGAGCTCGTGCTCACGCTGCGCTGGGCCAAGACCGCCGACGAACGGGCGGCGGATCAGCTGATCCGGGCGCATTTGCGCTACGTGGTGGCCATCGCCCTCAAGTATCGCCGCTACGGGGTGCCGCTCTCGGAGCTGATCGCCGAGGGCAACTTCGGCATCGTGCACGCCCTGAAGAAGTTCGAGCCGAAACGGGGAAACCGCTTCGTGACCTATGCGGCCTACTGGATCCGAGCCTACGTGCTCGGTTACGTGATCCGCTCCTGGAGCCTGGTCGGCGTCGGCTCGGGCGCGCTGCGCTCGAAGCTCTTTTTCAAGCTGCGACGCGAGCGCACCCGCGTGATGAACTTGATCGGCGACGAGGAGAAGACGGACGAGATCTTGGCGGTGAAGTTCGGCGTCACACCAACTCAGATCTCGTCGATGGTGCGACGGCTCGACACCCGTGATCTGTCCCTGGACGGTAAGGTCTTCGACGACTCCGCCACCAGCCTGGTGGACACCCTCGTCTCTCCGAGCACCGACCAAGAGACATCACTCTCCTTCGACGAGTCACGTGACGAGGTGAAGGTCGCCGTGCGTCGTGCGGTTCAAGATCTTGACGTGCGCGAGCGGTACATCGTCGAGAAGCGGATGATGGCGGACGCCGAAGACGAGCTCTCTCTGGCCGAGATTGGTCGCCGCCTCGGGGTCTCTCGCGAGCGCGCTCGTCAGCTCGAAGAGCGGGCCAAGCGCAAGCTGCGCCACCGAATCGCAGAGATCTCGAAGGAGACGGGCTCGCGGCTCGATCTCGAACACGCCGCCTGAACGCGAGGGCCCCCACACGCGCGGCTACAGTGTTATGCTGCGCGGGTCAGAGTGGACCTGACGATCGCCCGGGCCTTCTGGTCCGGGAGGAAAGTCCGGGCTCCGTAGGGCAGGATGCCGGGTAACGCCCGGTGAGGGTGATCTCGAGGAAAGTGCCACAGAAAATCAGACCGCCCGGGGATCCCCGGGTAAGGGTGAAAAGGTGGGGTAAGAGCCCACCGCGCGGCCGGTAACGGTCGTGGCAAGGCAAACCCCATCCGGAGCAAGGCCACGTACAGGGGCGACTGAGGGCTGCCCGCCCGAGCCCCGGGGTAGGCCGCACGAGGCTCGCGGCGACGCGGGTCCCAGAGGAATGATCGTCACGCCGATCGGGGGCAACTCCGCCGGCACACAGAACCCGGCTTATGGGCCACTCTGACCGCGCCATCGGGCAACCGCTGGCGCGTTTTTCATTGTGACGCAAAGACGAACGGCACGTTGACGGTCGTCGAACCGCTCGAGGCCGGGAACTGCCAGGACTTGACCCGCGCCGCGATGCAGCCAGCGAGTCCCGGGTAACCCTTGGGGTCACCGCTCGTCGAGACGCTCTGAACACTCCCGCTCGGCGACACGACGATCGCCACGTTGACCCGTGCGGATGTCGGCGCGTCTTTGCTGCGTGCGTCCAGCGCCGGCTGCCAGCAGCTGCGCTTCACGCTGCCGGTGTACTTGCCCACGGTCTTTTGAATTTCTCCCGAGTCGAGCGGCTGTCCACTGCTGCCGCCTGCGGTCGTCCCCGACCCCGGTCCGCTCGAAGGCCCGCTGCCCTGAAGACCCTGGAGTCCAGACAGCCCCGTGAGGGGCTTTTCCTCGCCCTTGTCGCCGGGAGTCTTCCCGGCCGCGGCCACGGCGCCGCCGGTGCGGATGGTCTTGCCACCGCCCGCATCGACTTCGACGGCGACCTCGCCGATCTCGGCAGGCCCCCCGGTGTTCGCGCCAACCGGTGCCTCGCCAGCCTTGGCCGGGACCTCGACGTACTTCACGATCGGCTCCGGCGGTTTGCGGCTGAACATCACGAACCCGATCGTCAGGCCCAGCATCAGGGCGATCCCGACGGCGATCCAGGCGAAGGCAGAGGAGCTGCGCCGGGGGACTCCGAGGACCACGTCTTCGGAGTCGACGCGGGGTGCCTCGACGGGCAACACCGCGCCGCCCGGGCCAAACGGCGATGCCGCGGGCACCTGCAGACCGAAGCCTGCGACCTGCTCCGGCACAGGCTGCGAGGGACGCAGCATTTCTTGGAACGGATCCTGGGCAACGACCGGCGTTCCGCCGGGCAAAGCGAAGGGATCATACACCTCCGGGCGTGGGGCCGATGGCGGTGCGGGATGCGGCGACACGGCGGGGCTGAGTGGTGTCAGCGACGCACGGGCGCTCGAGAAACCCTCTTCGACGATGGCAACGAGCTCTGGGAAATTGGACAGCGGCAGCCACTGCTCGAAGCCCTCTCTCCAGACCAGCGATTCGTTCGAAATCGATCCCGACGCTGCTTTCGAGCGCAGCTCGCTCAGGCGGATCGGACCCACCGGAACCCCGTTGATGCCGACGTACCACTCGTCGGTTGCAGCGAGCGATGCCGCCAACGTGCTCGATTCGGGACCAGCGACGCTCTCGCTGAAGGCCGAGGACAACGCGCCGAGCCCCGCGATGACGGTCCGCTCATCTTCGTCGCGGTGCACGGGCGGCGCTTCCACACGAAACGCGTGACGCGCACCCGCCCCATTGCCGTTCTTGGGTGAGTGCGGAAGAGGAGCGTGACCGTAACTTCCGGTCGTCTCCATGCCAGCTCCGCCCGACGCGCCCCGCGGGGGTGCCACCGGTCCAGCGCCAGGCCGCGGCCTCGGCGGCGGTCGCGCCGGCGGCGATGGTTGGGATGAGCGGGCGCCGGGCTCGTTCCAACCGGCAGCCGGCGCGTGCGATGGAGCCGCGGACTCGGGCTCGTCGTCCGCGGGCGGCGCCATGCTCGAGTCTTTGCGCGACACCGAGCCCTCGGTCACCGCCTTCCCGATGCTGATCAAGTACCCGCACTTGCGGCACTTCATCCGGACCGACCGACCGGCGACCTTCTCGTCGGCGATTTGGTACTTCGCCTTGCAGGACGGGCAGAGGAATTTCATTGGGGGGCCGGCGACGGGCCTCAGGTGGTGGACAGGATAGCGCGGGGCTCCTTGCGGCGCGAAAGCTCTTTCACAACAGGTTCAGGATGTTCTGCTTGATGCTGGTCCGCGTCGGCTCGTCCGGCGCGAGCTTCAGCGCCCGCTCCCACATTTCAGCAGCTTTGTTCCGAAAACCGGCCTTCTGGTAGAGGATGGCCAGATTCTTGACGGCCGGGAAATGGCGGTCGTTGATGTCCACCGCGGTCTCGAGCTCGCTGATCGCCTCGTAAACCTGGCCCTGTTTTCCGTACAGGAGGCCCAGGTGGAGGTGGAGGCGGTAGGCCAGCGGGTCGATGGCCAGGCCCTGCTGGAGGTGCGCAATGGCCACCTCCACCTGCCCGGCCTGATAGGCCTTAACCCCCGCCTCCAGGCAGGCCTCAGCCTCCTCACTGCTCTGAGCGCGGGCCTCCGACCTCGGCGCAGTCTGCTGTTGAGAGAGGGCCACCTCGACGCCGCGGAGGACGTCGGCAATCCGGAATGGCTTCTCCAGATAGAAGTCGACGCCGCAGCTCTGCTTCAGATCCTCGGCATACCGCCAGCCGCGATAGACGGCGCTGATCATGATGATCGGGATGTGACCGTAACGCGCGCTGCCCTTGATGCGCCGAGCAATGTCGAACCCGTGCACCTCCGGCAGCATGGCATCCAAGATGATCAGGTCCGGGGTCTGCTCCTTGACCAGGTGCAATGCCGCGAGCCCACGATCCGCCTCGAGCACGCGGTAGCCGTGACTCGTCAGCAGGCGCTTGAGCATCTTTCGGATGTCGTCCTCGTCGTCGACGACGAGCACCGTCTTGGCGCCCGCCGGCGTCTGGCCGGGCGCCGAATCGGGAATGGCCTCGGGCAACATCGCGACGACGCTCAGCTCCCTCGAGGTCTCCCCGAAGTGGTCGTCCTCCACCTCCCGCGACTGGGAGACGCGGCCGATCTGGTCGTCGACCACCACGCCCGGCGCCGTCAGCGGCGAAAACGTCTCGTCTGGCGGCGGAATGCTGGCAGCGCTCGGCGGGATGCTGCCCGCCTGCTCGACGCTCTCGAGTCCGTACTTCTTCAGCACCTCGGGCGGACAGCGCGGACCAATGTAGTACGCCTCCCCGCGCGCCTTACGCGTGTACGCCTCCTGGATCACCTTCGTCAGTGAGGTCTCGAGGGCGACGTACGGGTAGGCCTTCTTCCCGGTCACGAACTCGAGCTCGTCGAGCACCGTGCGCTCCCGCGGATTGGCCATGGCGATGAACAAGCGATCTTCTCGGACCAGCACCGGCAAGATCAGATGTTTCTCGGCGATCTCCCGCGGCAAGAGCTCGAGATCCTCGAGTCGCAGGCAGAGCTGGGCCAGGTCGATACCTGGGATCCCGTGTTGTTCGCTCAACGCCTTGAGCGCTGCGACATCGGTGATGGTCCCGGACTCGATGAGCCGCGACGCGAGCCGGCCTCCGCCCTCGGACAACGCCCGCTCGAGCTGTTCCGGCGTCAGCGCGCGCTGCTGAAGAAGGATCCTCCCGATCTGCTTTTTGCCCTGGCTCATCGGTGACCCGCCATTTTATGCCAGCTCCCGCCCGCTAGCGACAAAACGTGAAGTTCTGGAAACCGAAGTCCGACGCGACTAGCCTCAACGAGGCATGATCGAACGAAGGTGGCCGCAAAGTCGGTCCCAGTCAGCATCGGGGTAATCGGCAGTGGCAGCGGGCAGCTCACGGGGATCGGAGCCGGAGGCGGCGTCAGCGGCGGCGGGTAAACCCGGCGCCCGGCTGAGCGCCGGGGCAGAGGAACGCCCCGGGAAGATCTTGGTGGTCGACGACCAGCGCAACATGCGCACCACCCTGGCGATGATGCTGCGGGGAGGCGGCTACGAGGTCGACGAGGCGAGCGACGGCGCACAGGGTCGCGAGCTCGGGTCGACCGGAGCCTACGACGTCGTCATCACCGATCTGCGCATGGGTGAGTTCGACGGCATCGACGTGCTCAGGACGATCAAAGAGTCACAGCCGATGACGGAGGTCATCGTGATGACCGCCTACGGCACCATCGAGAGCGCCGTCGAGGCCATGCGGCTGGGCGCCTTCGACTACATTCAGAAGCCCTTCGGCGAGCAAGAGCTGATCGTCAAGGTGTCGAAGGCCCTCGAGAGCCGGCGCCTGCATGGGCAGGTTCAGCTGTTCGCGCAGGAGTTCAAGGAGCGCTACCACTTCGAGAACATCATCGGGCGCTCACAATCCATTCGCGACGTCATGACCCGCGTGACGAAGATCGCACCCACCGATGCCATCGTACTCATCACGGGCGAGAGCGGGACCGGCAAGGAGCTGGTGGCCCGCGCGGTCCACGCCAACAGCAAGCGCGCCGACCGCCCCTTCGTCACGGTCAACTGCGCTGCCATCACGGAGACCCTGCTCGAGAGCGAGCTGTTCGGGCACGCCCGCGGTGCGTTCACGGGCGCCGCTCACGCCCGCAAGGGTTTGTTCGAGGAAGCGGACGGAGGCACGTTCTTCTTCGACGAGATCGCCGAGACCACGCTGGCTTTCCAGGCCAAGCTGCTGCGCGCGCTGCAAGAGGGTGAGATCCGCAGAATCGGCGAAAACCGGCCGATTGCGGTCGATCTTCGCGTGCTCGCCGCGACCAACATCGACCTGTCCGAGGCCGTCGAGGAGCGCCGCTTTCGTCAGGACCTCTACTACCGCTTGAACGTCGCACGCTTCCACCTGCCGCCGTTGCGCGACCGCCGAGAAGACGTGCCGCTCCTGTTCCAGTTTTTCCTGGAGAAGTACACGCGCAAGATGAACAAGCGGGCCTTGCTCGGTGAAGGCGTGATGGAGCAGCTCGTTCAATACGACTACCCGGGCAACGTGCGCGAGCTCGAAAACATGGTGGAGCAAGCCGTCGCGCTGGCCTCGAACGGCGTCATCACGTCCGACGACATCTTGCCGCAGTCGCCCAAGAAGCAAGCCCGGGCCACCGGCGAGACGCTGTCTGACATCGTGGACGAGGCCGAACGCCAGGCAGTGCTCGGGGCGCTCCGGGGGTCCGACGGCAGCCGAGAGCGCGCAGCGGTCGCGCTCGACATCAGTCCGACGACGTTGTGGCGCAAGATGACCCGGCTCGGCATCACCTACGACGCGAAGTGAACCCGATGCGGGCCCACGCCGCCTGGCTCACGCCGTGCTGACCAGCCCACGAGATTGAGTCGACCGTGCGCACGCAGCTCCTGGACTACGACCTGCCCCCCGAGCTCATCGCGGTGTACCCACCCAAAGAGCGCGACGCGGCGCGCCTGCTCTGCCTCGAGGGCCCTCGGCTCGAGCACCGGCTGCTGACCGACCTCCCGGAGCTCGTTCCGGAGGGCGCGCTCCTGGTGCTGAACGACACCCGGGTCTTCCGGGCGCGTCTGGTGGGCCAGCGCCCGGGCGGCGGACACGCGGAGCTGCTCCTACTGCGTCGCCGCGGCCCCGCCGGGTCGGCGGAGACCTGGACGGCCCTCGGCCGACCTGCCAAGCGCTTCAAGCTCGAGAGCCACCTCAATTTCGGCGAGCTCACGGCCCGGGTCGCGGCCCGCCTGCCCGAGGGTGAGCTCGAGGTCCAGCTCGAAGCGGCGGGGCCGATCGCCGACGCCATCGAACGGGTGGGCCGGGTCCCGATCCCACCCTACCTCCGGAGGGAGGACGAGCCAGCGGATGCCGAGCGCTACCAGACCTTGTTCGCTCGGAGCACGGGCTCGGTGGCCGCCCCCACGGCGGGCCTCCACCTGACCCAAGCGCTGTTCGAGCGACTGGAACGACGAGGCGTCGAGCTCGCGCACGTCACGCTGCACGTCGGTCCTGGCACCTTCAAACCCGTGAGCAGCGATGATCTCGATGAGCACCCGATGCACTCCGAGGCGATCTCGGTCGGCGAGGACCTGGTCGAGGCCGTCGCCGGCGCGCGCCTCCGCGGCGCGCCGATCGTTGCTGTGGGCACCACCGTCGTGCGCGCGCTCGAGAGCGCCAGAGACGCGGCTCACCCTGGCCACGTCCGCGCGTTCCAGGGTGACACCCGCCTGCTCATCCAGCCCGGCTACCGCTTTGGTGTCGTCGACGCGCTGTTGACCAATTTCCACATGCCGAAGAGCACCCTCTTGGCGTTGGTGGCGGCCTTTGCTGGGCTCGAACCGACCCTGGCGGCGTATCGCGCCGCGGTCTCGCAAAAATACCGGTTCCTGTCCTACGGTGACGCCATGTGGATCCCGATCCGACGACCCGAGCCGCGGCCAGCATGAGCTCACCGATCCGCTTCTCGCTCGCTGGGACCGATGGCCACGCACGGGCCGGAACGCTCGCAACGGCGCACGGTGACGTCCCCACACCCGCGTTCATGCCGGTCGGGACCCAGGCCAGCGTGAAGGCGCTGTCACCGGACGAAGTCGCCGACACCGGCGCGCGCATGCTGATCATGAACACGTACCACCTGTGGCTGCGGCCCGGCCCCGAGGTGGTGGCCGCGCACGGAGGTTTGCATGGGTTTTCGCGCTGGCCGCACGCCATTGCCACCGACTCGGGAGGTTTCCAGGCGTTCTCCCTGGCGTCGCGCTGCAAGCTGAGCGAAGAGGGCTTCGAGTTTTCGTCGCACCTCGACGGCGACCGCAAGCTCTTGTCGCCGGAAGAGAGCATGCGCGTTCAAGCGCTGCTCGGCTCGGACATCGCCATGCAGCTCGACGTCTGCCCACCGGGCGGGTCGCCCCGTGCCACCCTGCTCGAAGCGGTCGAGCGCACCACGCGCTGGGCGAAACGCTGCCTGGCGACCCGAGCGCCGGCACAAGCGCTGTTTGGCATCGTGCAGGGCGGCACGGAAGTCGAGCTGCGTTTGTCCCACGCGCGCCAGCTCTCCGAGCTGCCACTCGACGGCATCGCGCTCGGCGGGTTCAGCGTCGGCGAGCCACCCGCGGACATGCACCGCACACTCGAACAGATCGGCCCGCAGCTGGATCCGCAACGTCCCCACTACCTGATGGGTGTCGGCACTCCCATCGACCTCTTGATCGCCATCGGGTCCGGCGTCGACATCTTCGATTGTGTGATGCCGACCCGCAACGGCCGCAACGGCCAGGCCTTCGTGCAGGATGGCAGGATCGTGATCAAACAGGCCAAGTACCGCTCGGACACTCGCCCGTTGCAGGAGGACTGCCCGTGTCCTGCATGCCGCGGTGGCTTCAGTCGCGCGTACCTGAGACACCTGTATCTGGCCCGAGAAATCCTGGTTCATCGCTTGCTTTCGCTGCACAACATCTGTTTCTACGAGACCCTCGTCGCCGACGCGCGGCGGGCGATCTTGGAGCGGCGCTTTGCCCAGTTCGCCGCCGACACACGCGCGCGGCTCGAGCCCCGCTTGGTGGTCGGGCCGGCTGAGCGCTGAGAAGGCACGCTTGTCCGATCACTTGAGGGCGAACGCGTGGCGGCCGCGGCGGCAGGCGCAAATTCGCAACGGCGATTGATGTGATGCCCCCGCCTCGTCCGTCCTCGGCCGCTGCGCGGCCTGCGGGCGGCCGTTCCCCCCCTTGCGTCGGTCCTCGGCCGCCACGCGGCCTGCGGGTCGCCGCGGGGGGGAACCCGGCGCCCGGCAGCCGTGAGGGCGAGGGCGAGGGCGAGGGCGAGGGCGAGGGCGAGGGCGAGGGCGAGGGCGAGGGCGAGGGCGAGGGCGAGGGCGAGGGCGAGGGCGAGGGCGAGGGCGAGGGCGAGGGGAACAGCTCGCTCGGCTTTCTCATTCTCTCGCCGTGCTCGCGCGCATCAAGGCCAAGCCGCGGCTGCGCCGCGGTCGCGCGCTCTCGCGCGCGAGCCTTGACCCGCGCTGTGCGCGGCGAGGCTGCCTTGGCCGTCGGCTGCGCCGACAAGGAGAAGAACCATGTTGCGTATCTATCCGCTCATTCTCGATGTCCTCCGCGAGCTCCGCGCACTCATCGCAAAGCTCGAACGTCGCGATCCCGATCTCACCCGTCAGCTGCGGCGCTGTGCCACCAGCATTGCGCTCAACGTCGGTGAAGGCATGGGGTCGCGCGGCAAGCTCCGACAGGTGCGCTATCACACCGCTCTCGGCTCAGCGCGAGAGACTCTCGCGTGCCTCGAGGTCGCTTGCGCTCTCGGTTACATCGCAGCGCTCGACCCCGCTCTCATCGCCAAGCTCAATCGCATTATCGGTACTCTCGTCCGCCTGGTCGGCGCCTGAGCGCTCCGCCCGGCGCCGCGCTCGTCCCGGCGCCGGGCTGTTTCATCGAATGTCTGACGCTGCATTCGCGTCAGATCGAGCGCACAGCGGGCGATTGTGAATGGGCTTCGCCCGCGTCGTGCTCACCACGAAGGAGCTCACATGGCACAATCCGCACGCACCAAACTCAGAATCATGGGCATGCTGGTCAAACGGATCGGCGACAATCGCCTCGACGAGGTCACCGACTCGCGTGACCCACGCGGGCGCCGCTGGGAGCTCGAGACGCTGCTCACGGGCGCGTTGCCAGAGCTTGAGGCAGGTCGAGCAACTGACCGAGGAATTGACCCCGGCAGTCCGCGCGAAGCAGCGCACGGCGCCCGCACCGGCTCCCGCCGCTTCCCGCCTAGAACACCGATCAGCTTGCGCTGCTCGTGTTCTAGGACACTTACGTTGGGGCTGCGCCCCAAACCCCCGGCCTTCGGCCGTGCGCGCTCCGCGCGCGAGCGCCGAACACATTGCAAGTCGCTGAAAACAAACGACGTTCAACCTGTTCGGCGCTCTAGCCGTAGCCCAGGCCCTCGCGCCGACTCGGTCTTTGACACATCCCGCCACGGCCTTACCCGGCCGGCCACCGCTCCCGCTGTGGCTCTGGCCGGGGCGCGCCGCGCGCGGCTCGAGCCCGCTTGCGGCGGCCCGCGTGAGCAGTGAAGATCGCCCCATGAGACGCTTCGCTGTCCCGCTCTTGGCGTTGACCTCGCAGTTTGCCACCGCCTGTGCAGGCGACGACTCGGCGACCGACACCCAGCTGGCGGTGCCGGACGACGGGTTGCCCGCCACCTGTCACCCCTTCCGCGCCAGCGGCGCCTGCAGCACCCCCTATCCGTCCGATGTCTGGTCAGTCGAAGACACGGAGACCGAGACTGGAAGGCGCCAAGCGCTGCCGGTGGACCTGGTGCCACCTGCGGCAAAGTCGAAGACCCCCTTCGAGCCCGCACGCTGGAATCGTCGCGACGGATTTTCACCCGCCACCCCCATCGTCGCGTATTTTCCCGAGCGGCTCGACGCGGCGTCGCTGCCATCCCAGTCCATGTACGATCAGAGCACGGCGCCAACGAGCGCCACACTGATCGTCGATCTCGAGACGGGCGAGTTCGTCCCGCACATGAGCGAGCTCGATCTCTCCGCCGACATCGCTGACACCGATCGCCAGCCGCTGATCATCCGACCGGCGCGGCACCTGCGCCCCAACCGACACTACGCCGTCGCGATCACCAGGTCGCTGCGGACGCTGGCGGGTGGCGAGCCCGAGACCCCGGTGGGGTTCAAGAGCGCGCTCCGCGGAGCCAAGAGCGCTGACCCCCTGGCGCGTCGCGCGCTCGATGCACTGCCGACGGTCTTGACGGCGCTCGAGGCGAAGGGCGTCAAGAAGAGCGACCTGCTGCTGGCCTGGGACTTTCACACCGCCAGCCTCAACCAGGGCATCAAGACGGTGCTCCAGCTGCGCGACCAGGCCCTCGCAAAGGTGGGCGACGCAGGGCTTGGTTTCAAGATTGACAGCGTCGAGGCAGATCCCAACGCGGAAATTCACGCGCGAGTGCGCGGCACCTTCAAGGCACCGAGCTGTTTGTCCAACGACGACCGCTCCGTGGCCGAGACGGAGCTGGTGTTCGACGCTGCGGGCAAACCAGTGATCCAGCGCGACACGGACTATCCCTTCGAGCTCGTGATCCCGAAGAGCGCCGTGGACAAAGGCCCCTACCCGCTCCTGGTGTACGGACACGGCCTGCTCGGCTCCGCCGGCGAGGTCTCGGGCAGCCACGTGCGCGGGCTGTGCAATGACAAGGGCTACGTCTGCGTGGCGACGGACTGGTTGGGGTTGAGCGAGAAAGAAGAAGCGGGCATTGGCCAGAGCGCCGCCGCGGTCAAGGGCATCGAAGACGTCAACCGCATTTACTGGGTCACCGACCGCCTGCAACAAGCGCTGGTGAACTTCATGGTGCTGACGCGGGTCGCCCCGCTGATTGCCGCAGACGCGCAGGTGTTGCTCCCGAACGGCAAAAGCGCGATCGCCGCCGGCACCAAGCCCGTCTACTACGGCATCTCGCAGGGCGGCATCATGGGTTCGAGTCTGCTTGCGTACTCACCCGACATCGAGCGCGGAGTCACACAGGTCGGCGGCACCGCCTACTCCGTGATGATTCAGCGCAGCGTGAACTGGAACCAGTTTCTGCCAGCCATTCGCAACGCCTATCCCGATCGGATCACCCAACAGGTCTTGATGGCGGTCTGGCAACCCCTGTTCGACGACTCCGAGGGGTCCGGCACCGCCTGGGCACAGGGCGTGAACCCCGGGCTGCCCGGCACCCCCGAAAAACACATGCTGATGCAGATCGCCGTGGGCGACTCCCAGGTGGCGAACCTCGCCGCCGAGATCCAGGCGCGCACCCTGGAGTTGCCGCTGCTTTCCCCGAGCTCGAAGTCCGTCTGGGGCCTGAGCGAGAGCAGCGGCGGAGTCGACAACGCGATCGCGTTCTGGGACCTGGTTCGCGAGCCACCGCCGGAAACCAACGCCACTCCGACGACCGACAACAAGGTACACGGTGACATTCGCAAGCACCCGCTCAACCAGGAACAAACGGACGTGTTCTTGAAGACCGGCAAGGCCACGAATCCCTGCGGGGGGCCGTGTTCGTTTCCCGGATTCGTGCCTTGAAGTCCCTTGGAAAACCCCGGCTAGAGCGCCGAACAGGTTGAACGTCGTTTGTTTTCAGCGACTTGCAAGGTGTTCGGCGCTCGCGCGCGGAGCGCGCACGGCCGAAGGCCGGGGGTTTGGGGCGCAGGCCCAACGTAAAGGTCCTAGAACACGAGCAGCGCAAGCTGATCGGTGTTCTAGCGGAGCTCACAGGAAGCACTGCTCGTGCTTGGGATGAGTCGCGAGTTTCTGGCAGATCGCGCTTCGCGGTTGACCTCGAAGAAACCCCTTCGCTGCGCTGATTTCGCCGAGCGCAACCGCACGAGTCTAGGCCAGGTGCTGATCGCTCAGAACTGGCCGACACCAAAAATCGCACCGCCGCCCGGTAGCGGAGTCACGCCAACGTTGGGCAGACGTGCGCGAGGGGCGCTCTTTTCCGCCGGGACCTTGCGCCCCAGATCGGTGATGAGCAGGTACGTTCCGACCGCGGCAGAGACCCCCGCAACGCCGATGGCAATGTTCGTGTAGAGCTTGTTCGAGTTGAAGCGGTCGTACTGTTCGCGCGTGGGTTTGTCGTCGAACTTCTTCTCTGCGTCGTTGACCTGCAGACCAAAGTACACCGCACCCCCGGCCGCCACGGCAGTGAGCCCGAGCAGGATCAAGGTCGGAGCGCGAACGCCTCCGGATTTCGTCGGGCCGGGATCCCGCGTGGGTTGCTCGTCGGGGTCGGCGTCGGGTTTGCCCGGCTCCGCGCTGGGGTCATCGTCCGCGCCGGGCTTGAGCGTCGCGAGTGCCACCGTGCGCGACGCACCCGCGGCCAGATCGACCTTCCGCTCCTTGGCGCCGTCCACGTCGAGCAACGTCACGACGTGTTCGCCCGGCGTCACGTAGACACGGTCGCCCCCCACGAACTCCTCCTGGTCCACCCGGGCGCGCTGACTGCTCTCGCCGTCCAGCTCGATGATCGCCAGCTTCGGCGTGAGCTTGGTCAGACGCTCCGTCGCGTCCGCACGGTCCTGCTCACCCGACTGCTCGAGCTTGAGCACGCGCTGAAAGATCCGGGCGGCCAGGGCGAGGTCGCCAGATTTCTCCCAGGCATCACCGGCGTTGATCAGCGCGAAGGGGTGCGGTTTGAGGCGAAACGCCTCCTCGAAGGCCTTCGCCGCCTCGGTGAACCGCCCGGCCTGGAACGCCTTCTGCCCCGCGTTGAAAAAGCGCCGCGCCTCGTCCTTGCCACCCTTCTGGCCCAACGCCGGTGACGCGACCGTGAAGGCCAGACAGAGCGCGAGCGCGAAGCGATGGGGATGCGTCACCTGGGCGTGGTCTCCGATGACTCGATGCTATCATGATGGCGTCGAGTTTTCCGCATGCCGAGCCGATCCCCGCTGCGTGCTACCGCCCTGCTCGGTCTCGCGGGCCTGTCGGCGGTCGGCTGTTTCAAGTCTCTGGACGAGTCGCGCATCGAGGCGACCGGCGGGGTCGGGGCCGCCGGCAGCGGCGGGACGTCGGCAACGGGCGGGGTCGGGGCCGCCGGGGGCACGACGGGCGGAGGAGGCAGCGGCGGGGGCTCTGCGGGGGGCGGAGGCGCGGACAGCGGGGGCGACGCGGGCGGGACTTCCGGAGGCGGAGGCAGCGGCGGAGGCAGCGCGGATGCCTCGGACGCCTCGGACGGCGGCGGCATCATCGCCTACGATCCAAAGAAGTACCCGGTCACGAACCTGGGCAGCGGACCGGCTCCAGTGATCATCGGCGCCGATGACAGCAGCGTCTTCCGCACCACGAAGAACGCAATCGACGCCGTGGTCGTGAGCCAGCCGACCGCCGGCGGCAGCGGCACGACCCTTCCGAGCATGGAGCGCCCCCAGGCGCTCGGCGTCGGCGCAGAGTATTTGTTCGTGGCGGGCGGGCGGAACACAACCACCGAAGGCAGCATCAACCGGGTGCCGAAGGCTGGCGGCCTCAAGGAAGCGATCGGACTCGGCTCGCCCATCGGGCTTGCCGTCGGACTGCACGTCGCCGCTGACGGGTTCGTCTACGTCAGCGTCAACGCCGTCAACCCGAACGACGTCGGCCTCCTGCGCTTCCCCGTGGCGTCGACCACGGCGCAGTCGCTCTACACCAGCACCGCAGGCGGCGAGAGCAGCGGGGACGTGGTCATGCAGAGTGGCTGTGTGTACTGGATCAGCAATGGCGCGATCTGGGTTGCAACGACCTCCGGGGGTTCACGCGCAAGCGCGCTCACGACCGCCGTCAGTGACGCGGTCGGTCTCACGGCAGATCCGAAGAGCTTCTATTTCACGCGCGCAAACGGCAGCGTGTGGCGGCGCGCACTCTCGTCGAGCGCCTGTGACGGCGCGGGACCGACAGAGGTCGAGCTCAGCGCTGGCTTCCTGACGCTCGGTGACCTCATCAACTACGACGGCAAGCTCGCGTTCACGGCGCTGGGCGACAAAGCGCAGAACTATGCTGGGGGTGGTGTGTTCATGCTGCCAACGGGCGGCGGCACGGTCACGCAGATCGCGCCGTCCGACCTCGGTCCCATCGACATCGAACCGAGCGGTGCGTTCGTGGTCTACGCCACCGACCTGGGGCCGGTCCGGAAGCTGCTGAAGCTCCCGCAGAACTGATTGCCATCAGGACCCGCTGCCGTTCACTCGTAAGGGTTCTTGCGCGGCGGCGCAGCGGTGTTCGGCGGCGGCGGCGCGGGGATCGCGGGGCCGGGTTTCACGAAGCGATTGCGAAAGCCTCCGGCCGGCGGCGGCGCCGCGGGCGCAGCGGATGCACTGCCGAGCGCGTCCACCTGGACCGAGGGGATCCCGTCGTCTTTCGCCGCAGGCGGCGCTTCGACGGGTTTGTCG
Organism: Myxococcales bacterium; assembly: GCA_016706225.1. NCBI lineage: Bacteria > Pseudomonadati > Myxococcota > Myxococcia > Myxococcales > Myxococcales bacterium. Next base: position 651,443 of record JADJKB010000025.1, on the reverse strand, counting down.
GGCGGGAGTGTCGCCGGAACCTCGGCGGGTCTTGGCGCCTGGAGGTTGACGACTGTGGTCTTGCGACTCGGCCCGTAGAGCACGAACAGCACCGCTGCCAGGGCCACTGCGAGCCCGATGACACCAATCACGAGCCCGACCATGCCGCCGCGCTTCACTACGACGGTCGCCTGGGTGTAGCCCGGCTCCATCGGGTAGCCAACGTGGGAGACCGCGCTTGGATTCGAGGCGTCCGCCGGCAGCGGCGTTGCGATGCTGGGTCGGGGGTGGCTGAGTCCGCTGGGGCTCGACCCCGGCGACGGCGTCACGCTGCTGACGCCGCTGACACCGCTGCCGCTGGTGATCGCGCTGACCCCCGTGACACTCACCGGCTCACCCGGCACGGGAACGAACTGGGCGTCCGGCACCTCGCGCTGCGAGAGACCCGATGGTGTGTCGAGCCCTTTGAGGACGGAGCGAATCGCTTTTCGCCGCTGCTCGATGCGCTCTCCGAGGACTTTTTTCAGCAGGTTCGCGATGCCCGCCGCGGGCACCACGACGCGCTCGCTCTTCAGATATCCGTCGAGCGCGCGCTGGAACTCCTGAGCGGTTTGATAACGCTTGGTTGGATCCCGCGTCAGCGCCCTGAGCACGATCTCTTCGAGCTCCGGCGGGTACTTCGGATCGACGCTCGTCGGCCTGGGGATCTTGCCGGAGACGACCATGTGAAGGGTCTCTGCGTCGTGCTCGCCGCGGAACAGCCGCCGTCCAGTCGTCAGCTCGAACAGCACGATTCCAAGCGCGAACACGTCGCTCCGGCGATCGACCCGCTTGGCCATCGCCTGCTCGGGCGACATGTATCCGAACTTGCCCTTGAGCTGCCCCGCGCTGGTCACCTCGGACAGACGACCCATCGCTTTGGCAACGCCGAAGTCCACCAGCTTCACGGCGCCGTCCACGCCGATCAGGATGTTGTGAGGCGACACGTCCCGATGAACCACGTTCATCGGATTACCCTTTTCGTCCGTCAGCTCGTGGGCCGCGTGCAAGCCCGCCGCGGCGTCGGAGATGATGCGCACGGCCATCTCCGGCGGGATCGGTCGGCGCTTGCCGGCCTCGGCAATGATGGCGTGCAACGAGTCGCCCTCGACCCACTCCATCGCGATGTAGCCGATGCCGCCGTCTTCCGACGACTCGTACACGTTCACGACGTTGGGATGCTGGATCATGCCGATGATCCGCCCTTCGTCGACGAACATCTTCGAGAACTCCTGGTCGTTCGCCAGGTCGGTGAGGATGGCCTTGACAGCTACCAACCGCTGACGCGCCGGGTCGTCAGTGTCTTCGCGTGCGACCCAGACCGTGGCCATGCCGCCCCGACCAATCCGAAGCAAAAGCTGAAACCGACCCAGGCGCGAACCGCGCTGGAGGTCTTCGGGCAGAGGTTTGGCGAGATCGGCGGACAACAACGTTCGCTCCGGAGGTTCAACCTCGGATACGCACGACAACGGAAATGGGCCTTCCGGCTCCGTATAACTGTAGCTTATTTCAACCCATTTCGGTGCTTTCCCGCCGCGGGCTGCCCCCCCCCATTCCCCTACATTGGCGAGCTGAAGCAGGCGGTGGTAATGGCGCGACGGAAACTGCAGAGGAAATCATGCCCAGCCTCCGAGAAATCGCCGATGGCGGCGACAAACGCCCCCTCATCGTGGATGACGCCTGCAAGGTCCTGGACCTCGAGGTCGCGGACAAGTCGGGCCTCAGTGGCATGGCCATCAAGGCCGGATACAAGCTCGTGCAAGGCGTGAAACCGGGCTTCGTCCGGCAAGCGGTCGACGACCTGCTCGACGACTTCCTGGACGCCCTCGATCCCATCTACCAGGAGGCCATTTCCAAGGGCGTTCGCCCGAGCGACCACCTCAAGGCCAACAGCCCCCAAATGGCTGACGCGCTGCTCGGCATCACCGATCGCAGGGCAGAAAAGGCGCAGCGGGCGACGATTCGGGGCATGTACGACAAACTCCGACCGACCGCGAAGAAACACGTCGAGGCGGCTGCGCCGCGGCTGGCGGACCTGCTGCAGAAGCACGCACCGCCTGCGTGACCCGGCCCGGGACCCCCAAGATCCGCGCCGAAAATGCGCGGTTCACTTGACAAGTTCCCGTCACCGGAGCAAGTGACGCCCGTGTCAGCGTGGCCTCGGCGCAACGTCCCGCGGCCAGCGACCTAGTCCCTCGCGCCCGCCCACAGACCGACGCGAGAACGAGAAAGCGAGTACGAGCGAGGATGGCACAGCAGGCACAACCGGTGTCCGACATCTCATCGGGCGAAAAACCCACCCTGCTGCGCGGGGCCATCGTGCGCTTCGCCGGAGACTCCGGCGACGGCATGCAGGTGACGGGAAACCAGTTCACCGTGGCCGCCGCCCTGGCGGGCAACGACCTTGCTACGTTCCCGGACTTCCCCGCCGAGATCCGCGCCCCCGCCGGCACCACCTACGGCGTGTCCGGATTTCAGATCAACTTCGCCTCCGAGAACGTATTCACGCCCGGAGATGCTCCGGACGTGCTCGTCGCGATGAATCCGGCCGCACTGAAGACCAACCTCAAGGATCTGAAGCGCAGTGGGCTCCTGATCGTGAACAGCGGCGCATTCACCACCGCCAACCTGAAGAAGGCGGGGTACAACGAGAACCCGCTCGAGACTGGCGCGCTCGATGGCTACAACGTGCTCGCCATCGACATCAGCAAGAACACGCAGACCGCGGTCAAGGAGTCCGGGGTCAGCACCAAAGAGGCGAACCGCTGCAAGAACTTCTGGACGCTCGGCTTGATGTTCTGGATCTACGGGCGCGACCTCGACTCGACCATCAAGTGGATCGAGATGAAGTTCAAGAAAGATGGCGCCGTCGCCCGCGCCAACATCCTGGCCTTGCGCGGTGGGTACGCCTACGGCGATGTCGCTGAAATCGCCCATTATCGCTTCGAGGTCCCGGCCGCGCCGGTGGCCAAAGGCACCTACCGCAACATCGGCGGTAACCAGGCCACGGCGCTCGGCATCCTGGCAGCGGCTCAGCTGTCCGGCGTGCCGGTCATGTTCGGCGCCTACCCCATCACGCCCGCCAGCGACATTCTTCACGAGCTGTCGCGCTACAAGAACTACGGCGTGACGACCGTGCAGGCAGAGGACGAGATCGCGGCTGTTTGCGTTGCGATCGGCTCCTCCTACGCCGGACACATCGGCATCACCGCCTCGAGCGGCCCGGGCATCGCACTCAAAACCGAGGCGATGGGGCTCGCGATCGCGACCGAGCTGCCGCTGGTGATCATCAACGTGCAGCGCGGTGGACCGAGCACGGGGCTGCCGACCAAGACGGAGCAGGCCGACCTGCTGCAGGCCGTGTACGGCCGCAACGGCGAGGCCCCACTGTGTGTGGTGGCGGCGGCGTCGCCGGGTGATTGTTTTCACATGGTGCTCGAGGCGGTCCGCTTGACGGTCAAGTTCATGACGCCCGTCGTGCTGCTCACCGATGGGTATCTGGCAAACGGCGCTGAGCCGTGGGCGGTGCCGAACGTGGCAGACCTGCCCAAGATCGAGGTCGAGTTCCGGAAAGACCCCGAGGGTTTCCACCCGTTCTTGCGCAACCCGGAGACCCTCGCACGCGCCTGGGCCATTCCAGGCACGCCGGGCCTGTTGCACCGCATCGGCGGCATCGAAAAAGACTACGATTCGGGCCACATTTCCTACGATCCAGCCAACCACGAGCGGATGAGCAAGACCCGTGCGGCCAAGGTCGCCGGCATCGCCAACCACATTCCCGAGCAGACCATCGAGCTCGGTAATGACAGCGGCAAGCTCCTGGTGCTCGGTTGGGGCTCGACCTACGGGGCGATCCGCGAGGCCGTTCAGCGCGGCCGCGATCGCGGGCTCGACGTCAGCCACGCGCACGTCCGCTACATCAACCCGTTCCCGAAGAACCTGGGGGACCTGTTGAAGCGCTTCGAGCGCGTGTTGATCCCCGAGATGAACCTGGGCCAGCTGGTCAAGCTCATCCGCAGCGACTTTTTGATCCCCGCCGAGAGCTTCCCGAAGATCACAGGGCAACCGTTCAAGATTGACGAGATCGAAGAGAAGATCCGCCAGTTGATGGAGAGCTGAGTCAGCCATGTCGAACATCGTCCCGACCCCGAAGCTCACGAAGAAGGACTTCGAGTCCGACCAGGACGTCCGCTGGTGTCCTGGTTGCGGTGACTACTCGATCCTCGCCAACGTGCAGCGCATGATGCCCGACCTGGGCATAGCGCCCGAGGACGTCGTCTGGGTGAGCGGAATCGGCTGCTCCAGCCGCTTCCCCTACTACATGAACACCTATGGCTTTCACACCATTCACGGCCGCGCGCCCGCCATTGCGATGGGCATCAAGGTCGCCAACCCGAAGTTGAGTGTGTGGCTCGTGACGGGGGACGGAGACGGGCTCTCGATCGGCGGCAATCACCTGATGCACGCGCTCCGGCGCAACCTCGACATCAAGATGTTGATGTTCAACAACCGCATCTACGGCCTGACCAAGGGGCAGTACTCCCCCACCAGCGAGGTCGGCAAGACCACCAAGAGCACGCCCAGCGGTGCGCCGGACTTTCCGGTCGATCCGGCGGCGTTCGCCCTGGGCTGCAACGCGACCTTCGTCGCGCGCAGCATCGATACGGATGCAAAACACCTGAACGAGATGCTGCTCCGCGCCGCAAAACACCGCGGGACGGCGTTCATGGAAATCTACCAGAACTGCCCGGTCTTCAACGACGGCGCCTTCGAACCCTTCACCGCGAAGGACCAGAAAGAGGAGCAGCAGCTGCGGGTGGCCCACGGCCAACCCCTGCTGTTCGGCGCTCAGCGCAACAAAGGCCTGCGCATCGACCCGCGCACGTTGGCGCTCGAGGTGGCGACGCTGGGAGAGAACGGCGTCGAGGAGAAGGACATCCTGATCCACGACGAGACGAACTCCACGCTGGCGGTCATGCTCACCCACATGCCCTTTCCGCAGTTCCCGGTGGCCGTCGGCGTGCTCTATGCGACCCAGCGACCGACCTACGACGGGACGGTACACGAACAGGCCGAGGCCGCCCGCGCCAAGGGCGCGCCGGATCTGCAGCGGCTCCTGGCTTCCGGCAACACCTGGACCGTCTGAGTCACGGGGACCGTTTTTTGCCTGGTCAGTGGCGTCGATTCGATCTAATGACTGCGCCGCCATGGGAACACCGCAAGATCCACGCGCACGCCACCGCCAGAAGGCGCGCCGCGCCAAGAAGAACGTCGAATGGGAGCTGAAGCGCGCGGCGGAGAACCGAGAAGCCGCCAAGCCGAAGGCCCCGGCCAAGAAGACGACCTGAGGGTCCTCGACGACCAGCGCTCAGTCGGTCGGTGCGGCCGCGGCGCTCACGGCCTCGAGCAGCGTCGCGCCGCCAGCCAGCGCCTTGCCTAGGCTGGCTCGCAGCGCCGGTCGGCCGCCGGCCACCTCGACGCCGCGTTCCCCGTACTGTTCGACGAAGAGCCGCACCGCCCAGGCCACGCTCTTGTCGTGACGCCGCGCGCTCAGCGTTCCACTCGCGCGCAGCTCCGCGCTGTGCTCGTTCAACGCCGACAGCAGCTCGTCGACGCCAGCACCCGTCGTGGCGCTGGTCAGAATGACGCGAGGCGGGACCCGGCCGTCCACCGTCGCTGACACTCGGAGCGCGCTCTCGAGCTCCGCTCGTGCGCGTTCGGCAACGGCGCCGAGATCCGCCTTGTTGACGGCGAGCAGGTCCGGGATCTCCAAGATGCCGGCCTTGATGAACTGAAGCACGTCGCCCGAGGCTGGCTGCACCACCAAGAGCACGCTGTCGGCCACGTGCTCGACGTCGGTCTCACTCTGGCCCACCCCTACCGTCTCGATCAACACCACGTCGAAGGTCGAGCTCAGCACCTCGACCGCCGCGCCGGCCGCCCGCGCGAGCCCGCCGAGTTGGCCACCTGACGCCATCGAACGCACGAACACCTCGGTGTCATCCGGATCGAGCTCGATGCGCGCGCGATCACCCAGCAGCGCCCCACCACTGCGTGGGCTCGAGGGATCGACGGCCAACACACCCACGCTCTTGTCGCTGGCGCGAAACCTTCGAATCAGCGCCGAGACCAGCGAGCTCTTGCCCACGCCCGGCGGTCCCGTGACTCCGATCCGCTGGCAGGCGGCGCTCCTGCCGCTTTTGTTCAAGGCGCGCAGCAAGAGTGCCGCGGGGCCCTCTGCCTCCGGGCGACGATCTTCGACCATCGAAATGGCACGCGCGACGCCGGCAGGGTCGCGCGAGAACACACGCAGGGCAAGCGGCTCCGGATCGAAGCCGAGTTTCACGCCCCAACCTCGTCCACGATGTCCAAGAGCTCGTTCAAGATCTGACCGACTCGAAAGTCCTTCGGCGTGTAGACCGCACGCACCCCGGCTGCGGTGAGCAGCGGCCGGTCGGCCTCCGGGATGATGCCACCCAGCACGACCGGAACCTGTACGCCTCGCGCTCGGAGCTCGGCCAGCACCTCCCGGGTGAGCTCGAGGTGCGCGCCGGATAGGATGCTGAGGCCGACGACGTGCACACTCTCGTCCGCCGCGGCGCGGGCGATCTCCCGCGGAGTCACGCGAATGCCCTCGTAGACCACCTCGAACCCCGCATCGCGAGCCCTGAGTGCAATCTGCTCCGCGCCGTTCGAGTGGCCATCGAGCCCGGGCTTTCCAACCAGCAACTTGGGGCGGCGGCCAATGCGCTTCGCAACTTCTGCCACGCGCGTGCGCAGGACCGTCAGGCTCTCCCCCAGCTCCGGAGTCCGTGCCCCGCCAACGCCGGTCGGCGCGCGGTACTCACCAAACACCTCCCTCAACACCCCGCCCCACTCCCCCGTGGTCACCGAAGCGCGAGCCGCGTCGATTGACGCCGGCATCAGGCTCACCCCGCTCGACGCCGCTTCGCGAAGTGTGTCGAGCGCGCGCGCAACGGCGGATGCGTCCCGCGCCGCACGCCAGGCCACGAGGCGCTCGATCTGTTCAGCCTCGGCAGCAGGATCCACCTGCAGGATGGCGTCCGCGCCGCCGCCCGCAGTCAGCGGGCTCGGCGCGCTCTCGGTGTGGCAGTTCACGCCGACCACCGGCTGCTGACCGCTCTCGATGGCTGCCAGCCGGGCGGCGTTGGCCGCCACGAGCTGTTGTTTGATGTAGCCACTCTCGACGCCCGCGACCGCACCGCCGCGCTCGAGCACCAGCTGCACTTCGGCCCACGCGGCCTCCTCGATCTCCCGAGTCCGGGCCGCGACGACCGGCGAGCCATCGAATAGATCGCCGTACTCGAGCAGGTCGCTCTCGAGCGCGAGGATCTGCTGTGTGCGCAAGGACAGCTGTTGGTCCCAGGGTCGGGGCAGACCCAGCGCCTCGTTCCAAGCTGGCAGCTGAATGGCGCGTGCGCGTGCGTTCTTGCTCAGGGTGACTCCGAGCATCTCGAGCGCGATGCGCACCAGGTTGTTCTCGGGTTGCGCCTCGGTGAGACCCAACGAGTTCACCTGCACGCCGTAGCGGAAGCGCCGCAGCTTGGGCTCCGTGACAGCGTAGCGCTCCTTCCCCAAACGATCCCAGAGTGCGCTGAAAGCCCGCAGCTTGCAGGTCTCCTCGACGAAACGGATGCCCGCGTTGACGAAGAACGACAGCCGACCAAACACCTTGGCCAGCCTCTCCCCTTCGATCCCACGCTCGCGTAGCAGATCGAGCACCGCAATCGCCGTGGTCAGCGAATAGGCGATCTCTTGCTCGGGAGTCGCTCCGGCTTCTTGCAGATGGTAGCTCGATATGTTGATCGGGTTCCAGTCGGGAACGTGCTCGACCGTGTACAGAATCGTATCCACGGTCAGGCGCAGGCTAGGGCCCGGAGGGAACACGTAGGTGCCGCGGGAGAGGTACTCCTTGACGATGTCGTTCTGCGTCGTGCCGCGCAGCGCCCGCGGGTCGACACCGCGTTTTTCCGCCGCGGCAATGTACAGACTGAGCAACCACGCCGCGGTGGCGTTGATCGTCATCGAGGTATTCATGCGTGCGAGATCGATGCCCTCGAACAGAGCTTCGAGGTCAGCAAGATGCCCGATGGGCACGCCAGTTCTGCCCACCTCACCTCGCGAGAGCGGGTGGTCCGCGTCGTAGCCAGTCTGAGTCGGCAGATCGAACGCGACGCTGAGTCCGGTCTGGCCCCGAGCGAGGTTCGCGCGATAGAGCGCGTTCGATGCGGCCGGTGTCGAGTGCCCGGAGTAAGTCCGCATGATCCAGGGGGGGTCTTTGGACGCCATGCTCGCCATCCTTGCCGCGCGAGGACCGCCGCGGCAAGCTCCGTCACTGCCTTCAGTGGAGCCGAGATGAGCGGTCCGTATCGCAGCGGCAGGCCCGGCCCGGATAGCCGCGGCTCGGGAGCCAAGCTGGAATGTCCCGGCTGCCTGACAGTCGTGGACAGCTCGGTGCGAGCGTGCCCGAAGTGCGGTGCGCCGATCGCGACGGTGCGCTGCGCCCACTGCTTCCAGATGAATCCCCCGAGTGAGTCGTTCTGTGGGGGCTGTCAGCGCGAGCTGGGCCTCGAACCCATCGGCGAGCCGGATTCGTACGCCTGCCCGGACTGCAAGCTTGGATTTCAGGTCTTCCGAGGCGGGCCAGGCGTACTTCACGACTGCGGGCGCTGCGGCGGCCAGTTCGTCGACCACGCGCTGCTCAAGGACTTGCTGGACCAACGCGAGCTCTACGGCCAGGTCGCCCCCCGGCCCCCGCCGCGGCACAACCCGCTCGACGGGCCGATGCGCTACGTCGCCTGCCCGATCTGTACCGAGATCATGCTGCGCAAGAATTTCGGCAGGTCGAGCGGTGTGATCATCGACGTCTGCACCAAACACGGCGTCTGGTTCGACCGCGGCGAGCTGCCGAGGGTGCTCGAGTTCGTGGAGGCGGGCGGGCTCGAGCTCGCGCGCACACGTCAGGCTGACGAACAACGCGCGAGTCAGCGCGCCTCGCGCGTCCGGCAGGTCGAGGGCTCGCTCGAGGCGCTCAGCCGCAAGAATAGTTACAGCCCCTTCGAGCGCATGCGCCGTGACCTCGAGTTCGGCGACGCCGCCCTGTCGCTCGTCGGCTATCTCTCGGATTTGATGCGAGATGACTGACCTTTTCAGCTCGGGGGCCACCGGGGACCGACGCCGGGCCGGAAATCTCGGAGCATGAGCCCTCGACAGCGCCCGCCGTCGGGTCAAAGATCCCGCACGATCCCCGCATGAGCACCGAGCGCCCGAGAGCGAACCAGGATCCGGACCGCGAGGGTGACCTCGCTGTTCAGGAGAAACAAAAGACCCGCCGGGCTCGGCCCTACAACGTGGTGTTTCACAACGACGACTACACGACGATGGAGTTCGTGATCCACGTCCTGATGCAGTTTTTCCACAAGAGCGAGACCGAATCGACGCAGATCATGCTGGAGATCCACCATCGCGGGTTCGGCGTGGTCGGGGCGTTCACGCGGGATGTCGCCGAGACCAAGGCGGAACAGGTCATGAGCTACGCAAAGAAGCACGGTCACCCGCTCCGGGCCACGGCCGAGCCGGCTGACGACGCGGAGGACGAAGCGTGAAGGTCAGCCCAGAGGTCGAGATCGCCTGCACCCTCGCGCTGCGGGAGGCAGACCGCCGCCACCACGAGTTGATGACCGTCGAGCACCTGCTCTACGCGCTCCTGCACGACGAAGGCACCGCGAAGGTCGTCGCCAAATCCGGCGGCAACGTGCCCAAGATCAAGCGGGACCTCGAGCGCATCCTCGACGAAGACATGCCGAAGACCCCGGACGAGAGCGCGACGCCAGCGCCGTCGCGGGGGTTCCAGCGGGTGCTTCAGCGCGCCGCGATCCACGTCGAGTCGAGCGGCAAGGAAGAGCTGAAAGGCCAGAACCTCCTGATCGCGATCTTCGCGGAGGTCGACTCGCCGGCGGTGCAGGTGCTGACCGAGAACGGCGTGACGCGTTATGACGTGGTCAGCTACGTGTCGCACGGTGTCGCCAAGGACGGCGACGACGATCCCGATGTCTCGACGCCCGGCGTCGACCCGGATGCCGATGGGGACGAAGAGGCAGAGCCCCAGGCTGGTAACGCCCTCGAAAAATTCGCGATCAACCTGAATGCGCGCGCCAAGGCCGGCGACATCGAGCCGCTGGTGGGACGCGAGCGCGAGCTTCGCCGCGCCATTCAGGTGCTGGCGCGCCGCAAGAAGAACAACCCGCTCTTCGTCGGCGACGCCGGCGTGGGCAAGACCGCCATCGTCGAGGGGCTCGCCGCCAAGATCGTGGCGGAGGAAGTGCCGAAGCAGCTGTTCGGCGCGGAGATCTTCGCGCTCGACATGGGGGCGCTCGTGGCGGGCACCAAGTTCCGCGGGGACTTCGAGAACCGCGTCAAGGCCGTGTTGAAGCAGCTCGAGAAGCTGCCCGGCGCCATCCTGTTCGTCGACGAGATCCATACCGTCGTGGGTGCGGGCGCAGCCAGCGGCGGCACCCTGGACGCGGCGAACCTGCTCAAGCCCGCCCTGTCCAGCGGACATTTGCGCTGCATCGGCGCCACGACGTTCGAGGAGTACCGCAGCCACCTCGAACGCGACCGAGCGCTGGCGCGTCGTTTCCAGAAGATCGAGGTGCTCGAACCGAGCCTCGAGGAGACCTTGCTGATCTTGAAGGGCCTCAAGCCGCGCTACGAGGAGTTCCACCTCGTCAGCTACAGCGACGAGGCACTCGAAGCAGCGGTCAAGCTCTCCCAGCGATATCTGCACGATCGAAAATTGCCGGACAAGGCCATCGACTTGATGGATGAGGCCGGCGCCGACGCCAAGCTCGAAGAGGGAGACGGCGCCAAGGTCGGCGTCGACCGCATCGAGGTCGTGGTCGCTCGCATGGCGCAAATCCCGCCGCGCCAGGTGTCGAGCAGTGACAAGACCGCGCTCAAGAACCTGGAGGAGGATCTGCGCCAGGCGGTGTTCGGACAAGATCGCGCGCTCGCAGAGCTGGCCTCGGCGGTGAAACTCTCACGCGCGGGCCTGAGACCACCGGAGAAACCCATCGGGTGTTACCTCTTCACCGGGCCCACCGGCGTGGGCAAGACCGAGGCGGCCAAACAGCTGGCCAAGACCCTTGGCATCGAGCTCGTGCGCTTCGACATGAGTGAGTACCAGGAGCGCCACACCGTCTCGCGTCTGATTGGCGCGCCCCCGGGCTACGTTGGCTTCGATCGCGGCGGCCTGCTGACCGAGGCGCTGGCGAAGACCCCGCACGCGGTGCTCTTACTCGACGAGATCGAGAAGGCGCACCCGGACGTGTTCAACGTGCTCCTCCAGGTGATGGATCACGGCACACTGACGGACAACAACGGCAAGAAGACCGACTTCAGGCACGTGGTCGTGATCATGACGAGCAACGTCGGCGCTTCGGAGCTGGCGCGACGCCAGGTTGGTTTCGGCGAGCACACGAGCGCCGGTCGCGACGATGTCGCGTTCAAGAACACCTTCAGCCCCGAGTTCCGGAATCGGCTCGACGCGCGCATTTCGTTCGACAGCCTGTCGGCCGACGTCATGAGCAAGGTGGTCGACAAGTTCTTCGCCGAGCTCGCAACTCAGCTCGAGGACCGCAACGTCACGCTCGAGCTGACCGCCGGGGCCCGCGGCTACCTGGCCGAGAAGGGTTATGACCGGGACATGGGCGCTCGCCCCCTTGCGCGCTTGATTCAAGACGAGGTGAAACGTCCCCTCGGCGACGAGCTCCTGTTCGGGCAGCTCGAGGGCGGTGGGCACGTGGTCATCGACCACCGGGATGGGAAGATCGTGTTCGATTGCCGCCCCGCGGACGGACCGGCGAAGAACTGAGCCGGCGCTGTGACGGCGGGTGGTCGGGGTCACCGTCAACTCTCCGCGACACCTGTGCCTGTGCCACCCCGCTCTCACGGCTGGCACAGCGATATCAGCCTGAAATTGCGCCGCGGTCCGGCGGCACGAGCCTTGCTAAATGCCACCGCATGTTGCCGGTCGCCCCCAAGAAGATCCTCCGTGACACCCTCATCGGCTTTGGCATCGGCTTGGTGCTGATGCTGGGAATCACCTACGGCGCATCGACGCTGGCTGGCTCGCCGACCGCAGCGGCGACGTCAACCCAGTAACGGTCTGCGTCAGTTCAACGTCGCCAGGTGCTCCGATGTGGGCCCCTCGCCCACAGTGTCGTTGCCGGCGAGTGGCTCGGTCTGCCCGCCTCAATGTGCAGCGCGGCTCTGAGCTAGATCCCGAAGCCCACGCCGCGGAGCGTTCACCAGGATCGACATGTTGCCGTTCGGGTGGCGATTCTCGCGCATCAGCTGGTGAGACTCACCCGTCTCGCTGAACTCGAAGCTGCGCGACAGACACGGGTCGACCTTCTCGGCAATCACCAGATCGTTGATGCCCCTGGCCTGCTCGTCGTTTGCGAAGTGCGAGCCCTGGAAGCGCTTCTGCCGCATCCAGTGGTAGCGCAGATCGAGGGTGGCGTTGTAGCCGGTGGTGCCCGCGCAAATCACGACCATGCCGCCAGTCTCACACATGAAGATGCTGGTGGGAATCGTCGCCTCCCCCGGGTGCTCGAACACGATGGCCGGATTCTGTTTGTCGCCCAGTGCGTCCCAGAACGCCCGCCCGAACGCCCGAGCCTGGCCGAGCCACTCGGCATAACCGGCGTCGTCGGTCCAGTGCGGCAGCATGCCCCAGTGGTGAAACGTCTTACGGTTGAGCATGCCGACTGCGCCGAGCTTCTTGCAATACTCGAACTTGTCTTCGCTGTTCACGACGACAACGGCGCGGCCGCCCTGCGCGCGGACCAGCTGGGTTGCCATCGATCCCAGACCGCCGGCGCCACCCCAGATCAAGACCGGATCACCGGGTTGAACGCTGTTCGGCGGCCAGCCCATCAACATGCGATACGCCGTCGCCCCAACCAACATGTACGCCGCCGCTTCTTCCCACGACAGGTGCGCAGGTTTCGGCAGACACTGATGATCCTGAACCTTGGCGTACTGGGCAAAGCTCCCCCAGTTGGTCTCGTAGCCCCAGATCCTCTGCGACGGCGCGAACATCGGATCCTTCCCCGCGACGACCAGCGGATCATCGGGCTCCCAGTGGCCGCAGTGCACGACGACCTCGTCGCCGACGGCGACGTTCGTCACCTCGGACCCGACCTTCCACACGACGCCGCTCGCGTCGGAGCCCCCAATGTGAAAGTTCTCCTTCGCTCCCGCCTTGAGCCGAGCCTTGATCACGTCGATGGGCACCCCGAGCGCCGCCCAGACGTTGTTGTAGTTGACGCCGGCCGCCATCACGTAGACGAGCACGTCGCGCTTGCCGATTTCGGGGACTGGAACCTCTTCGATCTTGAAGGCATCACGCGGCTCACCGAAGCGCTCGGGGCGAATCAGCTGAGCCAGCATGCGCTCCGGGACCACTCCCACGTCCGGTACCTCACCGAGCCCATAGACTTGCTTGGTCATGACGTCGCCGGATCCTATGACACAGCGCGCCAACCGGCCAGGTCGGTTGGGCCTGTGCGCAGGAATTTCGGGGCTTGTTCTACAGCTTGACGCGATGCATGAAGGATCCGCCATGAAGAGCCCAGAGCTCGATGAAACCGAGTCCGATACCAAGTCCGTCTCCCCGCACACCCTGCGCGGAGACGACCTCGCGCCGGCGATCGCCGCTCTCGGCGACCTGTACGGAAGAGCGAAGACCCGCGCCCTGTTGCACGTGACCGAGGCGGGACGCATCTCGTCACGTTTGCTCGACCGCCATCAGCTCGCGGCGCACGCGCTGGCCTACCTGGGCACGGAGGTCGAAGCCGCGCGCCAGCTCGCGATCTGGTCCGAACGCGTCGGGGGTGATCTCGAGCGGCTGATCGCAGGAACGTACATCGGTGAGCTCTGCAGACAGCTGGTAGGCGGCATCGACCTCGGTCCCTGTGAGTCCATCGGACTCGGTCAGCTCTGGCTCGAGCAAGAAGACGTCCAGCAGACGCTGGGCCAACCTGCCGTGCAGGCCCTCGCGGAGCGTTATGGCTCGGGCGACGTGGTGTGCGAGCTCGCGCGTCTGGCCCAGGAGCGCCGCAGCTTCGGCGACTTTGGCCTCGACGACGAGGTCTTGAGCGCGGTCCAGTCGGAGTTTCGGCGCTTCGTCGAGCAGGAGGTCATGCCCATTGCGCAAGACATCCACCGCAAGGACGAACTGATCCCGATGACGCTGATCAAGAAGATGGCAGAGCTCGGAGTGTTCGGCCTGACCATCCCGGAGGAGTACGGCGGGCAGGGACTGGGCAAGGTTGCCATGTGCCTCGTCACGGAGGAGCTCAGTCGCGGGTACATCGGCGTCGGCTCGCTCGGCACACGCTCCGAGATCGCCGCGGAGTTGATCCTGGGCGCGGGGACCGACGATCAGAAGCGCGACTGGCTACCGCGGCTGGCGGCCGGGGAGGTGCTCTCCACTGCGGTATTCACGGAGCCCAACTACGGCTCCGATCTGGCTCACATCAAGAGCCGCGCGGACAAACAGCCGGACGGTAGCTACACCGTACACGGTCAGAAGACCTGGATCACCCACGCCACCCGCGCCGACTTGATGACGTTGCTCGCGCGCACGGATGCCAACGACAGCGGTTACGGCGGGCTCAGCATGTTCCTGGCGCCCAAGACCCGCGGCAAGGACGAGGCCGTCGAGACCGAGGGGTTCCCCGACGCCGGCATCACCGGCACCGAGATCAAGGTCCTCGGTTATCGCGGCATGAAGGAGTTCGAGATTGCCTTCGACGGCTTCGTGATCCCCGACGGCTGTCTGCTCGGGGGCGTCGAGGGCCAAGGTTTCAAACAGCTGATGGTGACCTTCGAGAGCGCACGCATTCAGACAGCGGCTCGCGGCGTCGGAGTCGCGCAAGCGGCGCTCGACCAGGCGATGCGTTACGCCGAGGAGCGGGTGCAGTTTGGAGTGCCGATCTTCAATTTTCCGCGCGTGCAACGCAAACTCGGGCGCATGGTCGCGCGCATCATGGCGGCGCGGCAGCTCACCTTCTTTGCTGCTCGAGCCAAGGACAGCGGGAAGCGCTGCGACCTCGAGGCGGGCATGGCAAAACTGCTCGCGACGCGGGCGGCCTGGGAAGCGGCCGACGCCGGCGTGCAAATCCACGGCGGCAACGGCTACGCGGAGGAGTACGTCGCATCACGGCTGCTGGTCGACGCGCGGGTGCTGAGCATTTTCGAGGGGGCCAACGAGATCCAGGCGCACGTCATCGCGCGGCGCCTACTGGAGGAGTGAGCATGACCACGCTACGGAAACCCGAGTACGGCAGGCGCCTGGATGACTTCGAGGTCGGCGACGTCTACGAACATCCCTGGGACGTGACCGTCGATGACGGCATGGTGGCGCTCTTCGCAGCTGCATTTCAGGACGCGACGCCAACCTACGCAAGTCGCGCACGAGCGGAAGCGCTTGGCTTCGCGGGGCGGCCGGTGCACCCGTGTCTGCTCCTGAACCTCGGGCTCAGCTTCAGCGTGCACGACGTCAGCGAGCAGGCCATTGCCCACCTTGCTTACATCGACGTGCGCTTTCCCGAGGCCTGCTACGCGGGGGACACCCTCACTGCATCCAGCAGGGTGCTTGGCAAAAAACCGACCACGAAGGGTGACCGGGGAGTGATCGAGGTGCGGACCCTGCTGGTCAACCAGCGCAACGAGGTGGTGTGTCGCTTCGATCGGCGCGCGCTGGTTCGCGGCGGCAAGGTGTCGGGGCGTCCGGCGCCAGCCTGGCCCAGCAGCGTGCAAGCCGAGGCTCCCGACCAGTGGCTGCCTTCACCCCTCGCGAAGGGCGTCAGCCCCAGCAGCCGCAGCGGGGGGTTTTCCGGCTTCTTCGAGGACTACTCGGTGGGAGACGTCTTTTTCCACAGCGTCGGCAAGACCGTCGGCGACTCGGAGCACATGCTGCTGACGCAGCTCTGCAGGAATTCTCACCCCATCCACTTCGACGAGGTCTACTGCAAGGACAACTCGTTCGCCAAGACGCGCGTGGTGTACGGGGGTCTGGTGCTGTCGTGGGTGCTGTCGCTCACGAGCCGGGACATGACCGGCAACGCCATCTGGGACGTGGGCCTCGACGCCGGCGCGCACCCGAACGGGACGCTGGCGGGCGACACGCTCTACGCGGCCTCACAGGTGCTGGAGAAAGAAGAGCACGGCCCGCACGCAGGGACGATCACCCTGAGGGTCGTCGGCACCAAGAACACTCCGCCCGAGACCCTCTATGCCGGGGGCCAACTGTTCACGCCGGAGCTCGAGAAGACCGAAGGCAAGCTGGCCGAGAAGGTCGTGGAAATCACGCGCAAGGTGCTGGTGCGGAAGAAACCCGCGCCCTGAACCGGAGGGCGGGAAGGCTCGCCCGCCCCCGATCAATGTGGGATAAGACTAGTTGATGACCGACTGGCTGGTCCGCCAATCCGGCAGCGAGCCCATCGGTCCGGTGTCGACCGATCTGGTGATCCGCGGCCTGCAGGCGGGGCGAGTCGAGGCGACCGCGGTGGTTTGCCGCGTGGGGACCGGCGACTGGCGGTTGGTCTCCGAGTTCGCGGAGTTTGCTCAGTTCGTTTTCGACGACGCCGAGACGAACGTGACGGACTCGCCGTGGTTCGACCACAACGGGCCCCCGAGCCGAGCTCCCGCAACACAGGCGCTGGGCGCGCCGCCGACGCGGCAGAGCGCCGGCATAACCGCTCCCCGGCAGGGGCTGGGACTGCCAGCGCCCCCTCAGGCAGCGGCCGCGCGCAGTGCTCCGATGCCACCTTCACGCCCATCGAGGGGGTTAGTCGCGGGACAGCGCGGCTACGATGAGGTCGACGACGACGCCGAGACACGCGTGGCTCAGCCGCCCAGCGAGATGATGCCAACGCCTCCACCGTACGCGGTCGACGACGAGACGATGACACGCGTCGCCGCGGGCAACCGACCCGCGCCTGCACCGCAGCGTGCCGGCGTGCTGCCAACGGTCCCCATGCCGGAGGTACCGGACTTCCAGGCGACTCGCGCGGACATGCCCCAACCCCGACCTGCCGCCGGGCAACGTGATCCGCGAAACGATGCCATGCCGCCGACCCAGCCGTTCATCCAGGTTGGGAATTTTCCAAATCCCACAGGCCCCGGATTGCCACCCGTCATGCCGCCCCACGATCCCAACGCACAATACGGCTACGGGGCGGCGCCACCTCAGTTCGGTTCGGGCAGCTATCCACCCTACACACGCGACTATCCACCCCAGCAGCCCCCCTACCCGGCCGACAGCAGCGAGCAGGGTCTCAAGGCGCTGGTAGGCTTGATTGTTTTTCTCGCGGTTGCGCTGGCCATCGTGCTGATCCTGCTGCTCATCCGCCACTAGCCTCGACTTGGGCAGTCTTGTGATGCTCAGATCGCGATCGCCCACACAAGTCGAGGCTAGAAAGAGCTCGTGATGGCTCAGCGCTGGCAGATCGCCATCGACCGGGGCGGGACCTTCACCGATTGTGTTGGCGTCGACCCGGCGGGGCGGCTGCACGTCGTCAAGGTGCTCTCCAACGATCGAGCGCCGCTCGACGGGATCCGGCGGCTGATGGGCCTCTCGGCTCGCGCACCCATTCCCGCGTGCGATGTGCGCATGGGCACGACCCTCGCGACGAACGCGCTGCTCGAGCGACGGGGTCGGCGGACGGCGCTCTTGATCACGCGAGGCTTCGGCGATCTGTTGGAGATCGGCACCCAGGCCCGCAGCGACCTGTTTGCGATCGAAATACGAAAACCTCGCCCCCTCCCCGAACGAGTCATCGAGGTCGACGCACGGCACGATGCGCGCGGCTTGGTGCTGCTCCGGCCCGAAACGTCAGCGGTGCTGGAGACGCTCGCCGAGACCAGGGCGCTCGGCATCACGAGTCTGGCCGTCGTCGTTCTGAACGCCCACCGGAACCCCGAGCTCGAGCTGCTCTTGGGGTCGCTCGCCGAGCGCATCGGCTTCGAGCACATTGCGCTCTCGCATCGGGTGTCACCGGAGCTCGGGCTCCTCGCCCGCGCGGACACGACCGTGCTCGACGCCTACCTGACACCGGTGCTCCGCGAGTACATCGACGCGCTGCGCGAGGAGTTGCCGGGCTCGACGTTGCTCGGCATGCAATCAGGGGGTGGGCTGGTCGACGCGCGCCACCTCTCGGGGCCGAACGCGATCTTCTCGGGGCCGGCCGGAGGCCTGGTTGCGCTAGGCGAGGTGACGACGCGCTCCGGTCGCGCGCCCGCCATCGGTTTCGACATGGGCGGCACCTCCACCGACGTCTCGCGCTTCGCAGGTGAGTTACCGCGGCTCTACGAGACCGAGGTCGCAGGCGTCCGTGTGCGCTCGCCCATGATGGACGTACACACCATCGCCGCCGGCGGCGGTTCGATTTGCCGCTTCGAAGCCGGGCGGCTGTCGGTCGGTCCCGACAGCGCCGGCGCACGCCCGGGGCCGCTTGCCTATGGAGATCCCGCCGCGACCGAGCTGACTCTGACCGACGTGAACATCTTGCTCGGGCGCCTTCCGAGTGCTCACTTCCCATTTTCGCTCGACGCCGCCCGCGCCGAGGCCAAACTCGCTGCGCTGTTGAAGCATGGCGGCGCGGGGGCCGCGCTTTCGGCGCTCGAGCTGCTCGAGGGTTTCGTTCAGGTCGCGAACAGCGCCATGGCGGAGGCGATTCGCCGCGTCTCCATCGCCCGCGGACATGACGTCCGAGACCACACCCTCGTGGTATTCGGAGGCGCGGGCGGCCAACACGCTTGCGGGGTCGCGCGCCACCTGGGCATTCATCAGATCGTGTTTCACCCGCTCGCGGGCGTGCTCTCCGCTGTCGGGATCGGTCTGGCGGATCGATTCGCGCACAGCGAAGCAGACGGCGCGGGCAGTCGCCTCGATGCCGCGAGCTTTGAGGAGCTCGGGCCACGTTTGGCCGCGCTCGAGCTCGACGCCCGGGCTGCCCTCGAGCGCGACGGCGCATTGGCGACCTCCGTCGACTGCGTACACCGGATCGATCTGCGCTACGTCGGCAGCGACGCTCGCTTGACTCTCGGCGCCACGAGCGCTCCCGAGCTCGAGCGCACATTTCACGGCGAACACCAGCGCGAGTTCGGTCACGCCCGTCCGGGGCACCCGATCGAAATCGTCGCGCTCCGCGTCGAAGCGCGGGCACCTGCGCCGGGCTTTGCACGCGCTCTCGAAGTCCCACCGAGATCCGCGACGCGAACCGCCGGCGAACCGCGACGGGTGTGTGTGGCGGGGCATTGGCTCGACTCGGTCCCGTGTCTCGAGCGCGAGGCGCTCGAGCCGGGAACCCGGGTCGCAGGCCCGCTGCTCGTGGTCGAGCCAACCGGCACGATCTTCGTCGAACCCGGGTTCGAGCTGAACGTGACCTCCGACGGCCTGGTCGAGCTCTCGGCCACTCCCCTGACGCTCGCACGGACACAGCACTCGGCGGTCGATGCCGCGACCGTGCCACACGAGCTAGACTCACTCGGCGCGGTGGACCCCGTGCTGCTCGAGATCATGAGCGGGCTCTACATGTCCATCGCCGAGCAGATGGGCGAGGCGCTGCGAAGAACCGCGTTCAGCACCAACATCCGGGAGCGCCTCGATTTTTCCTGCGCGGTCTTCGACGCGGCGGGGGGGCTGGTCGCAAACGCGCCGCACATTCCAGTGCACCTGGGAGCGATGAGCGAATCGGTTCGCGCGATCCTGCTCGCACACCCGGAGCTCCACCCCGGGGACGTCTTCGCGACCAACGATCCGAGCGCCGGAGGCTCACACCTGCCGGACATCACCGTCGTCAGCCCGGTCCACGACGCACAGGGCGAGCTGGTCTTCTTCACGGCATGTCGAGGCCACCACGCGGACGTGGGCGGCATCACGCCGGGCTCCATGCCCGCGTTTTCGACCTCACTCGAACAGGAGGGGGTCGTGCTCTCGGGACTCCGCATCGTGAACGACGGCGTGTTCGACGAGCGCGCAGTGCGCGCGGCGCTCGCGGCGGGACCCCACCCCGCTCGAGACCCGGACGCCAACGTGCGCGATCTGCAGGCGCAGATCGCAGCGAACGCGACCGGTGCTCGGCTGCTCGGGAACCTGGTACGCGCCCAGGGCCTAGGCCGGGTGCGCGCGTACATGCGGCACGTGCAAGACGACGCCGCCGCGCACGTCGCGTCCCAGATAGAGCGCATCGAAGACGGCATCCATCGTTTCACTGACGAGCTCGACGACGGCACCCGACTCGAGGTCGCGATCACGGTCACCGGGCCGCGCATGCTCATCGACTTCAGCGGCACGGCCGCGGAGGTCCCGGGCAATCTCAACGCTCCGCGCGCGGTCACGGTCGCTGCCGTGCTCTATTTCCTGCGCAGCCTGGTGGGGGCTTCCATCCCGCTGAACGGGGGCTGCCTGCGGCCGGTGGAGCTGCGCATCTTGCCGGGAAGCCTGCTGGATCCCAGCCCAGGTCGCGCCGTCTGCGGCGGCAACGTCGAGACCAGCCAGCGAGTCGTCGACGTGCTCTTCGGCGCGCTCGGTTTGGCCGCGGCCAGCCAGGGCACGATGAACAACCTCACGTTCGGTGGCTCCGGATTCTCGTACTACGAGACCATCGCCGGGGGTGCGGGCGCGACCGCTGCATGCCGCGGCGCCTCGGCCGTTCACACTCACATGACCAACACTCGCATCACCGACGCCGAGGTGCTCGAGGGTCGCTACCCGGTGCGCCTGTGGCGCTTTCAAGTACGCCGCGGCTCTGGGGTTCGGGGCAGCAACCGGGCGGCGACGGCGTGCTTCGGGAGCTAGAGTTCCTAAAGCCCGCTCAGGTCGCGATCCTGTCGGAGCGCCGCGCGCGCGCGCCCTTCGGACTCGCCGGGGGTTTGCCGGGCGCACCGGGGCAGAACCTGCTCGACGGGCGGGACGTCGGCGGGCACACGAGCTTCGACGTACGAGCTGGCGCCCGCTTGCTCATCGCAACCCCAGGCGGCGGCGGCTATGGGCCGCCCAGGGGGAGCTCAGAGCAGCCCGATCAAGGCTGAGCGGCGTCCGTCTCGACGGCTGGAGCGGGAGCCCCCGAGTCGGTCGCCGCGCCTGCGGTGCCGGCGTCCGCCGCAGCCTCGGCTCCCGCGTCCCCTGCCCCCGCGTCGGCCAGATCGGTGCTCGGTGCCGGCTTCGGCGCCAGCGCGCCGCGGGCGGCGAAGGCCAGATCACAGCTGTTGACCTGGCGCTGTTGCGCGAACTTCGACTCCTCGCGCTCGACGACGTTCTGCCCCACCGGAATGTAACGGGCGTCGGCGCGCCGCCGAATCCGCGCCCACAGCTCACCACTCCGCAGGTCCCACACTCCGATGCGAGCGAAGTGCGGCAGGCGCTGCACGCGCTCGGCCTCGGACTCCCCGGCATCACTCGTGGGCAGACCCTCCGGCGGGTCCTCGTCGAGCAAGGTCACGAAGAATCGCGCGCGGGCCAGGATCCCCGCAGCCACCGGCACATCTTCTTTGGTCACACGGTCGAGGTCGCGCTCGTAGGCCGCGATTGCCAGCTCGCTCGAGGTCTCGTGCAGCTCGTCGGTCCAAGCGCTCGACAAGACCCTGAGCGCCCGGTAAGCGAGGCGCATGTTGAAGGGCTCCGGCGGCGGAGCACACACGTCCCACTCGTTGCACAGCTGACCCGGCTCGCAGTCCGCTAGTGCCTTGCACGGCGGTCCCTTGGTCGGGTCCGGGGCGCCCTTCTTCTGATAAAAACACGAGGTGAACCCGTCGTGCAGCGAGCGCAACGACGCCTTGCGAATGGCGGCGTCGTCCTTGGTGTCCGCGATTCGCAGCCGCAGGTAGACCCCCGCAGAGGTCTCGACGGCGGCCAGTGACGCCTTCGGGTTCACGAAGTCACCGGGGAACTCGGCGCCAAGCGCCTTGACCCAACCCTCCACGCGGTCGCGGAACGGCAAGATCTTCGGCCCAAGCGACACGGCCACCGCGCGCTGTTTGGCCATCACCTGGCCCTTCTTGCCCTCGACCTTGCCCTGCTCGACCTTGTAAAAAATCACGATCACTGCGGCGAGCACGGCCGCCGCCCAGAGCCAGAACTGCGGCGGCAACGAGCGCAGCCGCACCTTGCCCCCGACCAGGGCACGGCGTCGCTCCGCCCGGGCTTCCGTCAGCGACGGTAGACCGCGGGTATGGTCACGCTTGCGTTTTTTGGCTGCCATGGAACGAAACGAGCGCCGGGGCCCTTACCCCGGCGCTCTCTCCGCCAATCATGCACTGCACGGTGGGTTCTGGACGGGCTCAGCCGGCCTCGCCGCCTAGCCGCCCCACCATGAAGCTGATGTTCGGGTAGCCAGCGAACGCTGCGGTCTGGAACACACTCTTCACGACCAGAGCCGGGACCTTCTTGTCCACCTGGAGAATCGCGATTCCGGGAAACTCCTTGCCCGGGTTGATTTGCTTCCAGAGCTCCCGCTTGTTCTTCAGGATGTTGAAGAGCTCGTCGATACGCTGAAGGCGGTTTGCCTCTTCGATTGCCCGGGTGTTTCCGGCGGCCACCCCGTCGACCAGGATCTGGGTGCCGGTGATCGCAACCATCGGTGCCTCGGCCATGTCGAGCACGTTCTCGGCCTTTGGCAGCTGCACGTTCTTGTCGATCGGGAGCTCACCGGTAGCGGAGAAACTCGCGAGCAAGAAGAGCACGATGCAGAGCAAGAAGTCGATGAACGGAATCAGCGGGATCTCGTGGTTCGAGGCCCGCTGACCGCCGCCGGTCACCTTCTTCAGCACGAAGTTCAGCGGGACGTGGTGCATGAGGCGTCGCCCCGGCACGCTGATTGGCTGGTGAAATCTGGATAGCGCTTTGTCGGACATGGCGTGTCGCTCAGTTCACCGCGAAGGTGACGTTGAAGGCCGGGATTTTCTTGACGGCGCTGCCGACGACCCAGTCGCGCTGGGGCTTGTAGATTGCGTCGATCACCGCAACCACGTCCGAGAACTGCGTCGAGTTGTCACAGTGCAGAATGGCCTGATCGATCTTGGTATCCGTCCCGGCTCGATGTCCGCCGTTGGCGGTCCACTCTTCTTCGATCTTCTTGCCGAGATCCGGGAAGCTCGTCTCTTCCCCCACCTTCACCGGCTTGCGCTCGACGTCGATGGTGTTGACGACCGTACTGCCCTCCTTCCAAACGAGCTGGAACTTGCGCTCGCCGCGCATCTCCACGTGCAGCTGCTTTTCCTTCTGCTGCTTCTCGATCTCCTCGTCCGGCTTGGGCGGGCCGGGCACTCGAGCGTCCGCGTTGATGCGGGCCATCTGCGACCAGACCGCCGTCACCAACAGGAACGCCACGAGGCAGAGGAGGAAGTCGATGAACGGGATCAGGGGGATCTCGTGATTGGTGGCGCGGCCTTTGCCATGTCCACCACCTGTATCGATACCAGCCATTTCGGCTCCTAACGCCTAGAGAGAGTTCGCGAGAGCACGGGGGAAGGCACCAGCCCTCCCCCGCCTCGATGGGGAAATCAGGCCGCCTGCTCGAGACCTTGCAGGCTCACCTTTTGGCGATTTGCGACAACCAAGTTGAGCACCTGAACCGAGGCCTCGTTGATGTCGTCTTCCAAGCTCTGCGTCTTGCCGTTGAGGAAGGCGAAGCCGACGAGCGCGATGATGGCCGAGATCAGACCGAAGGCCGTGCAGTTCATCGCTTCGGAAATTCCTTCTGCGAGAATGCGCGCCTTCTGGCTCGGATCGACGGACTCACCACCGACGGCGCCGAACGCCTTGATCAGACCGATGATCGTGCCGAACAGGCCCGAGAGCATCGCGAGGTTGGCGAACAGGGCGAGGTAGCCCGTGCGCCGGTTGATCTTCGGCATTTCGCGGAGGGCCGCCTCGTCCATGGCCGCCTGAACTTCCTCGTCGGGTCGGTTCACCTTGACGAGACCGGCTTGAACGATGCGCGCCAGCGGCGCGTTGGCAGCGGACGCCATCTTGACGGCCTTGGCGACGTCACCCGCCAAGATGCACTTCTGCATCGTGGCCAGGAAGACCTCCTTGTTGATGGAGGCCCCGTACAGATAGACGGCGCGCTCGGCGATGATGGCGATGCTGCAGATCAGCCAGAAAAGGATGATCCACATCGCCCACCCGCCCGCTTGATAGTGATGCCACATTTTCGACATTGCTGGTTTTACCTTCCCCTGTGCTCTCGGGATTTGCTGGTCGACTGGTGGCCCGCGCCGCAGAGACGGTTTGGACCGGAACGCCTAGGGACCGACGGCTTTGGATCTCCTCCGCACGCCGGCCCGATTTTGGCCCCGACATCTTGCTGAAGCTGACCCAAGACAGTCAAGAGAGTTTGGGAGAATTGGCACGTTTCGCGCAGCGGCAGAAAGTTGCAAGGTCAGATGAATTAGCGCGCTGCGTTGTGGGTACCCGCTCCGGCGCCGCTGGAAGCTTAGCGAAACGCTTCGCCAAGCGGCCTCCGGTCCGACCCAAGAACCGCCCCGTCGCTTGGGTGCCCGGCGGCCGATTCCAACCGGAGGCCGCGCCGCCCTCGAGCACCGGTTTTCTCTCCGGAGCCTCCCGGCCTCACCCGTCGGGCGGGCGGCGGACGACGAAACTCGCCGAAAACGTTCGAACATCGTCTTCGTTCACGAGCTTGCGCTTGCTGAGACGCGGCGGCTATAGTCGCCAGCGCTTCAGCGGGGCGGTGAGCATCCGTCTGAAGACGAGTCGAGAGGTCCTGAATGCAACTCTTCGTTCTTGCAGCACAGACAGGCGCTTCCAGCCAGCTGGTCGAGGCTTTCAAGCACAACCCGACCTTCATGGTTTTGAACCTGATCACTTCCGCGATCGTGTTGACGATCGTCGTGGAGCGGTTCGCCTTCCAAATGACCCGCTACCGCGTGAACTCGAAGGAGTTCTTCGCGCAGGTCAAGAAGCTGGTGACCGCGGGCAACATCGATCGCGCCATCAAGCTGTGTGAAGCCAGCGACTTCCCCATCTTGCAGCTGGTGAAATCCGGGCTAACCCAGGCCAACAAGAGCGCGGACGAGATTGACGCCTCGCTGAGCGAGAAGCTCTCCGAGCTCAAGCCTCAGGCCGAGAAGCGAGTTGGCGCGCTGTGGTCGCTGGCCAACATCGCAACGCTGATTGGGCTGCTCGGCACGGTGAGCGGCTTGATCACGACATTCGCATCAATTTCGGCGCCGGGTCTGGGCCAAGCCGACAAACAGCGCATGCTCTCCAACGGCATCGCGGAGGCCATGTACAACACCGCCCTCGGCCTCGGCATCGCGGTGTTCTGCATGATCACTCACATCATCCTGCACACGCGAGCGAAGGCGATTCAGCACGACCTCGAAGGCACGATGGAGCGCACGTTCAATCTGCTGACGATTCAGCAGCGCCCGGGTCAGGTCTGATTCGAACCGAGGCCGCGCGGCGAACATGCAACAGACCGCCCCGCTAACCGCTGCTCAGCGCGGCAAGATCCGCCGTATGAGCCAGCAGCGCGAGCTGTCGCCCGACGAAGAGGGTGGCGAGCTCAACATCATCCCGTTCCTCGACATCATCATGAACGTGTTGATCTTCGTGCTCGCGACGATCGCTGTCACGTTCACCGCCACGGTCGACACCACTCCACCCGCCTCCCAATCCGGTGGCGTGAGGCAGAACGTCGAGAGCACGGCGCTGAACCTGACGGTGTTCATCGTGAACGAAGGGTTCTCGCTCAAGGCATCGGGCGGAAACATCGCGCCGGGGTGCGAGGGCGCGGGCCCCGGGATCACCATCCCGAAGAAGGGCAACCTCTACGACTTCGAGACGTTGAACAGCTGCGCGGCGCGGCTGAAGAAGGCGTCCCCGGACTTCGCCGACGAGACCCAGGTGTTCATCACGGCGAACCCAGGCACGGACTACCAGACCATCATTCAGGTTCTCGACGCCGTGCGGGCGACCCCGCAGGGCGAGATGCTCTTCACCGACGCGAACTTCAAGGTGCCGCGATGACCCAGCCGTATCGCTCGCAACCGCCGAAGGCGAAGGCTTCGGTCGTGCGCTACAAGGCCGAGCTTCGCAAGGCCATCCGGCGCAACGCGGCGGAGCCCGAGGTCAACTTCCTCAACATCACCGCGATGCTCGACATCATGACGATCATCTTGGTCTTCTTGTTGAAGACGCTGGGGGAGTCGAGCGCGAGCATCCCACAGAGCGACGATCTCCGGATGCCGGTCTCAAACGTGAAGACCCAGCCGGCCGACGACGGCGTCGTGGTGACGGTGTCCAAGAGCCAGATCCTGGTCGGCAACGACCGGGTGCTGTCGCTGCCCAACCGCGAGAGCATGGCGCAGACCGGCGTCGGCGCCCGCTACAAGCGCAGCGGTCCGAACGACATGTACATCGTGCCCCTCGGCGAAGCTCTGAAGAGCGCCCGTCGCACGGACAAGCTGGTTCGGCAGGCCAAAGGGCTCGATCCGAGCTCGTCCGAAGCCATCATCGTGGCGGACAAGACCACCCCCTACCGCCTGCTCATCGAGGTGCTCTTCACGCTCGGGCAGAGTGAATACGGCAAGTACCACATGATGGTGGTCCAGGGCAGCTGAGCCCCGGAAAGTCCGTCCGAACGGGCACCGACCTCCCCCAGGAAGGAATTCGCACGGCGCTTCCCCAAAAGGGGTGCACCGCCCGTTGATTCGCGCCGAGACAGCGTGGTAGACCCGGGGTCGAGCTGTCGCTCCTTGCGGGGGAGCGTCCCGGCAGCACCCGGCTGCCTCGGAGGCGAACCACCGCCAAGACCCGAGCCGGATCGTCCGGCCGGACCCCGCCGCTGACGGCCCGTGGCCGCACGCGGCGCTCGAAAAGGCTCCCTTTTGACTGAGCTTGGCTTGCTCATCGCGCTTCACACGAGCGGACTCGTCTTCGCGGCCGTGCTCGCGCGTTTCCTCGCTGGTGCGGACGTGCTCGGCGCGGAGCTGCATCGACTCGGCAGCGCCCTATCTCGGGCTGCGGACGCCTTCCTCGCTCAAGAGTTCCGCATCACCGCCCTGCTTGTAGGAGTCCTGTCGCCCATCGCGTTTGCGCTGTACGCCACGCTCTTGCACCCCGGCGCTGGGCTCGGCGGGCTCGAGACCGGGTTCTGGGCAGCCGTCGGCATGGCGCTCGGCGCGGCAAACGCCTGCTTGGTGGCGCGCGTCGGCGCTCGCCTTGCCGTGCGCGCCAGTCTGAGGCTCGTCTCCGCCGCCCAGCACAGCATGGACCGCGCGCTCAGCGCGTCGGTGCGCACGGGCGGCGCCATCGGCCTGTGCGCCGAATCGATCAGCGTGATTGGGATCAGCATCGTGTTCGGGCTGCTGTTTGCCATGAAGGGCGGCTTCCACTCGTCAGGCGAAAACGCGGGTCCCCTCGCCCGGGCCATCGTGCTCTTACTCCCGAGTCACGCCCTTGGTGTGGCCACCGCTGCGCTCGTCATTCAGCGGGGCGGCGCGACCTACCACGCGGCTGGCGACGTCGCTGCGGATCTGGCTGGCGAACGCGACGCCGGGCTCGAGCACGACGACGCGCGCAACCCCGCCGTGATCGCCGACCTGGTGGGTGATCACGTCGGGCCGGCTGCCGGTCGCGCCATCGACCTGTTGCTGTGCGCGACCGTGAGCAACGTCACGGCGGTCGTGATCGGCGTCAGCGTGGTGGAGGCGGCCCGAGGTCAAGGTGTTGCGGCCGCACTCTCGCTCGCGGCCTTTCCGCTCGTCGCCCGCGCCTTCGGTGTGATCGCGTCGGCGTTTGGGGTGATGGTCGTACGTACCGACGACGTCGGCAGTCCGTCGATGGCGCTGTGGCGCGGGCAGATCACGACCGCGGTGATCTCGCTGGGAGGCCTGCTCGGCAGCGCGCTCTGGCTGATCGGCGATCCGGGCGCCTTGCGTATGTTCTGGACCGGGGCGCTCGGACTTGGCGCCGCAACGACCGCCGCGCACCTGGCTCGGTTCGGTATCGATCGCCGCGTGGGTCCGCTGCGCGAGCTGCTCGAGACACAACGAGTGGCCGACGCGCCCGCCATGGCCTTCGGTCTTGCCGCTGGACTCTCCGCGGCCGCGCTGCCGATGGGTGTGCTCGCGATCGCCATCGTCGGCGCGTACGAGCTCGGTGCCTCCACGGGCCTACCCGCCGGCGGTTTGCTCGGTGCGCTCACCGCGCTGATGACGATGTCCGCGTCCGGACCGTACTTGCTCGCGCTCGGCACCTTCGGTCCGGTCGCCGACGGCGCACGCGGTGTGGGCAGCGTCAACGCCGCGTCGGCCGAAGCCCAACGCAGGGCCCTGCGGTTGGACGAGACCGGCTTCACCGCTGCGACCGTCGCCCAGGTGTACGCGGTGGTGACGAGCAGCTTGGCGGCAGTGCTGGCGGCGAGTGCGCTGCCGATCTTGTCTCGCCCTGCAGGAGCCCCGAGCGCCGGGGTCGATCTACTCAGGCCGCTCGTGGCACTGAGTGGCGCCCTCGGCCTCGCCCTCGTGCTCGGGTACTCGGCCAGCGCCGCGCGCTCCGCGGCCCGCGGCGCGCGCGGCGTTGCCCAGGAGGTCGAGCGCCAGCTCCGGGGATTTCCCCGGGAGAAAGGCCGGCCGGTCATCCCCGCCGATTACACACCGAGCTACCGAGCCTGCGTCGAACTCACGGCCCGCGCGGCGCTGCACCCGCTGGCGGTGCCGGTGGCCGTTGCGCTCGCGGTCCCCCTCGCCCTCGGTCTCGTGCTCCGGACCCTGTTTCGTACTTCGGACCGGCTCGTCCCCACTGACGCGCTGGTCGCGTTCGTCGTCGTCGGAGCCCTGGGCGCCCTGGGCATGTCCCTCACGGCGGGCGGCGCCAAGAACCTGCTCGCCGCCGCGCGGCGTGCGACCCGAAGGAACACCCCATCCGGCGGCTTCGACGCCGCAGTCTCCGGCGACGCCGTCGCCGATCTCATGGGCAACGCGGCTGGACCCGCGGCCCAGCTCTTGATCAAGGCCGCCGCGGTCGTCGCGCTGGTCGTCGCTCCCTTCTTAGCCACCTGACGCACCCCGCGTGCGGCTTCACCCCCAACGAATCCGAGTCACCCATCGTGTCGTCTCTCGCTGACGCTCTCTCCACATTGTCCGATCGCGGCCTCCGGCGCCTGCTCGGTGCGCGAACCTTCTTGCGCGGCCTCGACTACGAAAAACGCAAAGTCGTCGAAGAGGTCGGCGTCAACGAGGCCACCGCCACCGGCCGCGTGAAGGGTTCGGACCCCGAACCCTACGAGGTCACCATCCGGCTGGGCGGCGAAGGCATTACGTCGCACTGCACTTGCCCGGCGTTCCAGAAGACCGGGCAGCACTGCAAACACGTCGCTGCGCTCCTGATCACGGTACGCAACCAGGCGCGCTGCGCTGCCAAGACGCGAACCCCAGCAACAGAGCGCGCAGCAGCCCTCGACGAACAATGCCGCCAACTCCGCGCAGAATCAGCCCGGCGACAGCAAATCGAGCCGGCGGCGTGATCGCCGGCGGCGGGCGCAGCAGCAGCAGCACGTCGTGCCGCCGGGCTTTTCCCCGCCTCCCTCCCCGGACGCGAGCGCCCGGGCCACGGGGCTCGGCGCGTGGCTAGCCCCCGAAGGCACCCCGCGCCCTCAGAACCTCGAGTTCCGCGTGCACGTTCGGCAAGGTGGCCTCACCGTCACCGTGCTCGACACCGAGGCGCGCGTGCCGCTCTTGCCCAGCGTGGCGTTGAACTGGCAGGCGCTCACCCCCACCGCGGACCGAGCCGCGCTGCGTGTGCTCTGCCGGTTCGAGAGCGGCAACCCCCGGCATCCTGCGGTGGACATTCGCGGGGAGGACGCCGCGGAGCTCCTGCCGCTGCTCAAAGATCGGCGTGTGCTGCTCGAGCCCGCGCTGATGCAGCTCCGCTTCGGCAACGAAGCGCTGAAGGCGCGCTTCGATCTGGAGATGGTCGGCGCCGACACCATCGTCGCGAAGTGCACGTTCGAACGCCCAGGCGACGGGCGGCGGTTTGCGCTCACCAGCGGCGGTTGGTTCGAGGGCGCGCCGGGTTGGCACATCGACATCAATGAGGGGGTTGCGCGCCCGATCGATCATCGGGTCTCGCCGGCCGCCCTGCGCCGCCTGCTCCGCAGCCCCACGATTGCGGAGCCGGCCAACGAGTTGATCAACCTGATCGTGCAGGGCTTGCCGCGCGTGGCGGGCGAAATCGGCGCCGAGTTGCCCGATCTCTCACAGGTCGCGGACGTCATCGATCTCGCGCCCACGTTCCGTCTGCGCGCCGGCGGCGGTATCACAGAGGCTCAGGTCTACCTGAAGGCGGCCTACCGCGACCTCGAGGTCGAGGTGCGCGCGGACGGCATTTCACCACCGATCATGGTGCTGCCGCCCGTCGAGGGGCAGAAGCGCGCGACCTGCATCCGAACCGACATCGCGGGCCAGCAAGATGCAGTGCAGCGCCTGCTCGATCTCGGCCTCTTGCCCGACGAGAGTGGCGAGGTGTTCATCGCGGCCGGCCAGAAGGCCATTCAGTTCTGGTCGGATGGCGTCGCTCAGCTGCCCGAAGACTGGGATCTCTACGTGCCGGAAGAGCTCGTCGGAACGACGGTGCGCGCCAACCCGGTGACGATGAACGCACGGGTCTCGAGCGGCGTGGACTGGCTGGCGGTGAAGGTCATCTACGAGAGTGATGGCGTGGGGGTGGACCGCGACGAGCTGGTTCGCTGCCTGCGCGAAGGCAAGAAGTACGTCCGCCTCTCGGACAATACCTACGCCGAGATCGACCCGGACAAGGTGCAGGCGATGATCGACCGCGAGATCGAGCTGCTGTCCGCCGCGGGAAAGAACGGCAAGGTTCCGCTCTCACAGGCTGGCCGCATCCAGGAGCTGCTGGAGCACGCTACTGACGTCAACGTGGCGCCCGGCGCCAAGGCACTGTTCGAACGCCTCGCCGGCATCGACGAGATCAAGGCCGCCAAAAAGCCAAGAACGCTCAAGGCGGTCCTGCGCCCGTATCAGGAACAAGGCCTGTCGTGGCTGCGTTTCATCCACGAGATCGGCTCGGGTGGCGTGCTCGCCGACGACATGGGTCTCGGCAAGACCGTTCAGACCATCGCGCTCTTGCTGTCCCTCAAACAGGAGAAGAAGGAGCAACCTCTTCGCGCGCTGATCGTCGCGCCCACCAGCGTGGTCCCCAACTGGATCCGCGAGATCGAGCGCTTCGGACCCGCGCTCACCACCGCGCTCTGGCACGGCGCGGGGCGAAAAGACCAGATGGACGAGCTGGAGAGCGCCAACGTCATCATCACGAGCTACGCCTTGCTCCGGCGGGACATCGATCTCTTGAAGAAGCTCGACCTCGACTACGCGATCCTGGACGAGGCACAGAACATCAAGAACCCGATGTCCGCCACCGCCGCCGCAGCACGCGACCTGGGCGCCAAGCGGCGACTGGCTCACCGGTACCCCGATCGAGAACCGGCTCAGCGAAATCTGGAGCATCTTCGATTTCGTCAGTCCCGGTCTGCTCGGGCCGCTGAACAAGTTCGAAGAGCGCTACGCAAAACCCATCGACCAGGGTGACTCGAAGGCTGCGGTGCGGCTCCGCGCCACCATCCACCCATTCATCCTCCGGCGCACGAAGCTGGAGGTCGCCAAGGACCTTCCGCCGAAGATCGAGATCGACAAGGTCGTCGACCTTCCGCCGGACCAGCGCGCGATCTACGTCCAGGTGTTGCGCGAAGTTCGCGCGCAGGTCCTGGGAGAAGTGGAGCGCGTCGGCGTTGCCAAGAGCCAGCTTCACATTCTGGCGGGGCTCACCAAGCTGCGCCAAGCCGCATGTGATCCGCGGCTACTCGGACTTCCGCGCCAGTTCTCCCACGACGACAGCGGCAAACTCGCGGCTCTCCGCGAGCTGGTCGAGGAGGTCGACAGCGGCGGCCACAAGGTGCTGATCTTCAGCCAGTTCGTCAGCATGCTGAAGCTGGTGAAAGAGGCGCTCGACGAGGACAAGATCCGCTACGAGTACCTCGACGGCAGCACCGTCGATCGCTCGGAGCGGATCGACAATTTCCAGAACGATCCGACGATTCCTGTGTTCCTCATCAGCCTCAAGGCCGGCGGCTCCGGCTTGAACCTGACCGCCGCCGACACGGTGATCCACTTCGATCCGTGGTGGAACCCCGCGGTCGAGGATCAGGCATCCGACCGGGCGCACCGGATCGGTCAGAAGAAGGTCGTGACCGTCTACCGGTTGGTGGCGGCCGGCACGATTGAAGAGAAGATCCTGCAGCTGAAGCAGAAAAAGAAGGACCTGGTCTCCGTCGTTTTGACCGAGGACAGCGGTGGCGCCAAGAAGCTCACCAAGGACGACATCGACGATCTGTTCCGGCTCGACTGAACGCCCAAACGAAAAGGGCGCGCACGATCTCTCGTACGCGCCCTGGTCTTGGCTCGTTTCGGAGCCGCGCTGAACTCAGATGTCGCCGGTCTGCGGGACCTGACAGCCTGCGCCCTGCTTGTAGTCGACGCCGCACGGCCCGTTGGCCGTCACGCAACACTTCACCGCCGGCGCAGCCGGGGTCGGGCAGGTCTGCGGGTTGCAGGTGCCCGTGCTACCGCCAGTGCCGCCGCCACCGGTGCCGCCGGTCGTGCCGCCGCCGCCGCCAGCGCCGCCGCCGCCAGTCGTCACGCCGCCGCTACCGCCGCCACTCGGGAAGCCCCCGCTGGCACCACTGCCGCTGGAGCCACCGCCACCCTTGTCGGGCTGGGCGTCCAACTTACCGCCGGACCCACCGGTGAACACGCTGTCGTTCTCGTCGCTGGAAGCGCAAGAGGAGGTCGTGATCAATGGCATGCCGACGAACGCTGTAAAGCAAACTCCGATGACGCGGGCGAGACTCGACCTCACGTGGGCCTCCTTGAAGCAATGCACGAACCCGAGCGACTGACTCGAGCTTACGGAAGTGTACATCACAGCAGGCAGCCCGGCGAGAAAACTTCCGGGCTGCCCCACCGCCGCCGGGTCGGACCGTGGCAGGATCCCCAGCCGGATGAGCGCAAAGCCCCCTCCCCCGGTGGCCGAGGCACGTCGACTGACGACCTTCGGCCTCGCCCTGCTGCTGGGGTTGGTCGGTGTTTTCGCGGCGTTCGCGGTCCCCCGGCTGACCAACAACGCCATCGGAGACGTGGAGTTCAGCGGCTGGTCCGGCCCCATCGCCCGCTACTTCTTCTCCGGGCAGCGCCCCTACATCGACTTTGTCCTGCCCATCCCGCCGGGGAGCATGCTGCTCTTGGCGGCGCTCCGTCACCTCGGCGGCGAGGCGCGCCTGCTCGACGAGCTGGGGCTGATCGCGGTCTGCCAGATCGCAATGGCCCTGCTCGGCTACACGATCACCCGGCCCTTCACCACCCGCGAGAACGCTCTGCTCGTTGCATTTGCTTCCGCGGTGGTGCTGTTCCGCGGGTTGAAAGAGTGCGCGTACGACCAGACTGCTGCGCTCGTTGTCTGGACCAGCGTTGCCTTCGGCGCGCGTGCCCTCACCCATGCCCGGGACCGGACGCGAAAGAACGCCTGGGTGATGGCCGGCGCCCTCGCCGCCATCACGGTGTTCTTCAAACAGAGCACCGCGGTCGGAGCACTCCTGGGTTTTCCGTGCGTGTTCGTCTACCGCCTGCTGTTTGCCCGAGTCGAGCGACGAACGGTCAAGCGAGAAACCCTCGCCTGGTGCCTGGGTGTCGGCGTTGGCCTCGCTTGCGTCGGGGCGGCGCTCGTCCTCATCGACAGCTCGCCCTTGGCGTTTTATCGCGCGGCCTTCGCGGACGGCCCCGCGCTGAAAGGCGGCAGCCGTTCGGTGATGGCAAACCTGGGACACTACGTGCTGGGCGCGCCGGCCTACCCCGCGTCCCTGCTGCTCACGGTCGCCATCGCGTTCGTGCTGGTCCGACTCGTGCGCAGCCCCGACGGCCTGCACCTCGGAGCGCACGACACGGAGCAAACCCTCACCCGCCGGCGCGCGGCCCTGGTGTTCGGCTTCGCGACGCTCGCGTTCGGGACGGCGACCGCGCTCCTGGCGGCCCACGTCC
Organism: Myxococcales bacterium; assembly: GCA_016706225.1. NCBI lineage: Bacteria > Pseudomonadati > Myxococcota > Myxococcia > Myxococcales > Myxococcales bacterium. The sequence goes on along the minus strand of JADJKB010000025.1, from coordinate 617,258 downwards.
GCAGCCTGCCGCCAGCGCTCGCCTACTGGACCGAGCAGCTACGGCTGGTGCCGAATTTCGGGCTCTTTTTCCTGGCCCTCAGCTTCGTCGCGCATTTGAACCGCCCCGAGCGGTTGGACGCGAACGAGAGCCAACGACACAGCAGGGGGCACGCCCTCAATTGCATCGCGGCCATCGCGCTCTCGATTGCCCTCGCGCACAACCTGTCGTCCCCCGAGTTTCGTCCGTTCTACGATCCCAACCCGATCATTCCGGTCGCCCTCGCGTTCCTGTTCATGGCGTTCGATCAGGCCGGCCTGCCGCGGGCCAAGCTCGGCGTGTTCTGCCTCGCCCTGGCGGCGCTGTTCTCCCCCAAGCTAGATCGCATGCTCGCGGCAGACACCGCCATCGGCCCCGGAGGCAACTGGGGCGGGCTGTTCGTCCGGGAGTCGGCCCTGCCGATCGTGAAGGCGGCGCTCCGCGCACGGGAGCTCACCCGCGAGACGGACACCGTGCTGGTCTTGCCCGAGGACCTGGAGATCGCGGCCCTGATCGGGCGCCCCCGGCCAAAACTGCGGGGGGCGGTGGTGTTCGTCGATCAGTATGCGCCGCGCCTGCTGGAAGCGGACCTCGCGGAGCTCGAACGCCATCTGCCGCGGGTCGTCGTCATCCGCCCTGCCGAGCGCGAGCTCTGGGCAATCGTGTTCGCCCACTGGAACAGCAACAGCGCCGCGGGCAGCGTGGTGAAGCGCTTCCTCGACGACTGGCTACCTCGCCACTATCGGCGCGATTCGAGCTATCGGACACCCTACGGGCAACACATGGGCACCCTCGAACTGTGGGTCCGAACCGACCCCGGCGACTGAGCCCCGCAGCACAGGGTGAAATCGAAGAAGCAGAGATTTTACAGGAAGGCGGAAGACGAGAGATTTGAATTCGAGCAGAGCAGAGCAGAGCAGAGCAGAGCAGAGCAGAGCAGAGCAGAGCAGAGCAGAGCAGAGCAGAGCAGAGCGCCTTGCTCTGAGTCGTTTTGAATCTCGGCCCTTCCGCCTTCCTGTAACTCTCTCCGACTGATCAGCAGCGCAGAGCAGAGCGTCTTGCTGAGTGTCGTTTTGAATCTCGGGCCTTCTGGCGTCCTGTAATTGACGCGGACCGACCACACAGCGTCAGCGGCGCATGGACACACTCATCAGGAGCCCCAAACCGATCAACATCGTGACGACGCTGGAGCCGCCGTAGGAAAACAGCGGCAGCGTGATCCCGACCACCGGCAAGATGCCGACGGCCATGCCGATGTTGAACACGGTGTGCCAGAAGAACAGAGCGCCGACACCAACGGCCACCGCGGCACCGAATCGATCCTTGGACTGCGAGGCGACGTGCACCGCCCAGATGCACACGAAACAATAGGTCGCGAGCAGGAGCACGGAGCCCAGGAGCCCCCAGTCTTCGGCAAACACGGCGAATGGGAAATCCGAGACCTGATCGGGCACGAACCCAAACTGGTTCTGCGTGCCCTGCATGAACCCCTCGCCACTCAGCCCCCCGTTGCCGATGGCGGTTCGCGACTGGAAGGCGTGCCAGCCGATGCCGGTCTTGTCGTGCTCGGGGTCGAGGAAGCTGGTGATGCGGTTCTTCTGGTAGTCCCGGAGCACGTACTTCCACGCCAGCGGGATCGATGTGCCGGCAGCCACCACCAACGTCACGACGCTCTGCGTGCGGACCTTGGTCATCGCCAACATGCTGGCCGCCGTCAGCAAGTAGATGAGTGACGTCCCCAGATCGGGCTGCGCCATCACCAACACGACCGGCAGGGCGACCAGCCCCGCCGCCGGGGCCAGATCGATCAGCGTGCGCGGTTCGGTCTTCGGATCGTCGTGCAGGTACTTGGCGACCACCAAGATGATCAGGATCTTGATGAACTCGCTGGGCTGAAAATTGAAGCTGCCGATCTGGATCCAGCGTGAAGACCCCCGGATGTCGGCACCCAGGACGAACACCAGCCCGAGGGAGATGATCCCACCGACGTAGAAGAAGTAGGCGAGGCGCTCGAAGTGCCGGTAGTCGACCGCCGCGACCACGAGCGCCAGGAGTCCCCCCACGACGAACCAGTAGACCTGCGAGACGTAGATGTCGGCCAGGGCCGCGCGCCGGCCGGCGTCGACGTACACGCTGGTCGCGCTGTAGAGATTGACCACGCCCATGGTGGCCACCGCCACGATGACCAAGAGCAGCGGCATGTCGATCTGCGTGCCGCCTCGAAACGAGACCCGGTCACCGCGTGCCATCTGGATCACCCTTTTTCGAAGGCGGTCGGCGCGCCGAGGCGCGGGCCGTCGCGCGCTTCTCTTTGAGTTTGTCCCAGTCGCGCACCAGGCGGGAGCCGATTGGCACGGCGTTCTTGCCGCCGGCCCCGCCGTGCTCGACCAGCACGACGAAGGCGATCTCTGGCGAGCGCGCGGGCGCGTAACCGGCGAACCAGGCGTGGTCGCGGTTGAAATACCAGACCTTACCGGGATCGACACCACGCGGCGTCACGTGACTCACCTGCGCGGTGCCGGTCTTTCCGGCCATGTCCGTGCCGGGCAGAGTCTCGTGGTAAGCCGTCCCCTCGCGCTCGACGACGACCCCCGTCAGCCCTGCTTTCACGCTCGTGAGGTTGCTCTCCGAGACGCTTACCATGCGACGAACCCGCGGCGGGAACTCCTGCACCACGGTGCCGTCGCTGGTCTCGATGCTGCGCACGACCTGTGGCTGATACAACGTGCCGCCGTTGGCGAGGGCCCCGTACGCCAGCGCGAGCTGCAGCGCAGTCACGGTCGCGGCTCCCTGACCGATGGAGGCCAGCAGGGTGAAACCGCCACGGAACGCACCCTTGTAGCGTCGGGTGTACCAAGCGCGGGTGGGCATGCGGCCGCGCGCCTCCGGGTTCACACCGATGCCGGTCTTGACCCCGAAGCCGAAGTCCATCCCGATCCTGGCGAGGCTGTCGATCTGGATGTTCTCACCCACGTGGTAGAAATACGTGTTGCACGAGCGGACGATGGCCTCGTGCAGCCCGACGGTTCCGTGCACGCCGGTGCAGCGGAAGAAGCGCCGACCGTATTCGTAGCCGCCGCGACAGTCGAAGCGAGTGTTCGGTGTGATCACGCCCTCGGCGAGCGCAGCCAGGGCGGAGAATGGTTTGTAGGTCGACCCAGGCGGATACGCAGCGGAGATGGTCTTGTCCAATGTCGGGCGAAGCGGGTCTGCGTACAGCCGCCGAAAGCTGTCTCGCACCGCGCGCAGGCCGCTGCCGCCCGAGACGATGTTGGGGTCGAAGCTCGGCTTGGACACCGCAGCCAGCAAGCGGCCGGTTCGCACATCGATCACCACGACCGCGCCAGCCAGCTGGCCACGCATGGCTTTTTCGATGGCCCGTTCGAGCTCGATGTCGACCGTGAGCGAAACGTCCCGCCCAGGCACGGGCTCGAGCCGCCGCGGCTCTTCGAGGTACTTGGGTTCGAGGTCCTCTCGAGCCGCGCGTTTGTTGATGCCACGCAGCACCTTGCGCCACCCTCGCTGACCCCTCAGGTAACTCTCCCAGCGCCGCTCGACACCCACCGCGCCCAGCTGATCCCCCGCGCGGTAGCCCCGCCCCTCGTAGCGGGCCAACGTGTCCGGGTCGATCTCGCGCATGTATCCGATCAGATGAGCGCCGAGCTCGCCATGCGGGTAATAACGCACCGGGACCGGCACCACCTCGACGCCCTTGAGGTCATCCTCGTGGGTCTTCAACGCCGCCACGACGTCGCGATCGACGTCCACCCGTAGCAGGGTCTGCTGACTGGGCCGCGTTCCTTCGGCGGCGCGCGCGTCCATGAGCTTCTTGGTGAGCTCCTCTCTCTCGCCGTCGTCGAGGGCCATCAGCTGCATCACGCGCGGCCAGGTCTTCTCCATGTCGACCTGCTCCGGTACCGCATACACGTTGTACGAGGGACGGTTGGCCGCGAGCACCTTCCCGAAAGCGTCCCGGATCACACCGCGGGTCGTCGCCAGCGAGAGCTCGCCGATGATGTTCTTGCGGGCCTGCGCCCGGTGCAGATCCCCCTCCAGCACCTGCAGCTGCAAGAGGCGGCCGAACAGCGCGAGAAATCCGGCCAGAATCACCAGCACCATCCAACGGTAACGCCGCCGGAATTCCCCCACGTCCGAACGCTGGACGAGGATGGTCACCGCTGCGTCCCCTCGGCGCTGCCGTGCACCGGTTGTGTGCTCTGGTGCAGGCGCTGAGCGATGTAGAAGACAAGCGGGGCAAACAGCGCGGTGGCGACTGCGCGCGGAAAGACGATGCGGCCGATCTCGAGCGGGCGTCGCGTGTCGGCACCAAAAACGGCGAGCAGGATCAAGACGATGCCGGCCTCGATCAGGGCAAACACGAAACCCAGCGACATCCGCGTCACGAAGGTCTGTGCCGTGAGCCGAACCCCAGCCATGCGGCTCAACCACCAGATGGCCACCGTCACGAAGGTGAACAGCCACATCGGCGCGGAACCCACGATGTCGAGGAAGTAGCCGAGGGCAAAGGCGAGCAACGCGCCCCGCGCCATCGAGCTCTCGTGCACGCCCAGGAAGATGATCAACGGCAGGATCAGGCTCGGCGTCGCGCCATTGACGTGCAGCCAGCCCAGCAGTCGGTACAGGTTGGCCTGAATCAGGATCAGGACAATGCCTATGGCGAGGAAGGCGGCGTTGCGCATGTCCGCCTCAAAGCTTTGCCCGGGGACGGCGCTGGCTCCCGCCCTTCGCCTCGCAGTCCTTGGAGTCGGAGAGCACGATCAGCACCTCTTCGAGACGCGAGAAGTCCACCGTCGGCTCGGCGTCGACGCTCTGGTACATGCCGAAGTCGCGCTTCACGACCTTGTTCACCCGCGCCACCGGCACACCCTTGGGGAACCGACAGCCAACCCCGCTGGTCAGGAGCACGTCACCGACGTCGACCTCGTCGCTGCGCTGCACGTACTCGACGCGTACGCCGTAACGGCTGCGATCGCCGATGCCGCGCACGAAGCCCCGAGCGCCGGTCCGCTCCACGACCACGTCGACCCCGAACCCGCTGTCGACGGTCAGCTCCACATCGACCTTGTCGCCGGCCACCCGCAGCACGGTGCCAACGGTGCCGTCGAACGACAGCACCGGCATGCCGGGTTTCACCTGCACCCCCGGGTTGTCGAGCGTGACGTGGGCCACACGGAAGAACTCCGTGGCGTCCTTGCCGATCACGACGGCGCTAGCCGTCTCCGAGCTGATGGTGTCGCGCAGGTTCAGCAGACGCCGCAAGCGTACGTTCTCGGCCTCGGCGCTCTTCAGCTGGCGCACCTCGGAGCGCAGGCGCGCGTTTTCGTAGGCCAGCTTGTCGTTGTCCTTCTTCACGTCCACCAGGTAGACGTAGTCGCCGAACAAACCGGAGACACCGCGGGCCAGGGCCGCGGACACGTACTCGAGCGGTGCAGCCACACGCATGATGGCGCGGTCCACCACGCTCATGTCTTCTGGACGGCGGATGCTGGCGCGGAGAAAGAAGAACGGCACCGCGAGCAGGAGCACCACGATCAGGATGTCGCGGTAGCGGCGAAACGAGCTCACTTCGGCCTCCTCGAGCTGCGAATACGGCTCGTGACGATCAACCGATCGTCACTTCTTTCAACAGCTCGATGTGATCGAGGGTCTTGCCGCTGCCGAGCACGACGGCGCTGATTGGATCGTCGGCCACCATCACGGGAAGCCCGGTTTCGTCGCGCAATAGTACGTCGATGTTCTTGAGCAGCGCCCCGCCGCCGGTCAGCACCACACCCTTGTCGACGATGTCCGCGGCCAGCTCCGGCGGCGTTCGCTCGAGGGCAACGAGCACGGCCTCGACGATGGCGTTGATGGGCTCGGCCAGTGCCTCGCGGATCTCGTCGGAGTTCACGACCACCGTCTTGGGGATACCCGCCACCATGTCTCGACCCTTCACCTCCATGGTGAGCTGCTGGTCGAGCGGGTAGGCGTTGCCGATGGTGATCTTGATGCGTTCGGCGGACTGCTCACCGATCGCGAGGTTGTACTTCCGCTTCATGTACGCGACGATCGCCTCGTCCATCTTGTCGCCGCCGACGCGCACACTTTGGGAGTAGACGATGCCCGCGAGGGAGATCACCGCGACCTCGGTGGTGCCGCCGCCGATGTCCACGACCATGTTGCCGCTCGGCTCGGTGATGGGCAGGCCGGCGCCGATCGCAGCGGCCATCGGCTCTTCGATCAGATACACCTCGCGGGCGCCGGCACTCTCGGCGCTCTCCTTGACGGCCCGCTTCTCGACCTCGGTGATGCCGAAGGGCACACAGATGATGATGCGGGGTTTGACCAGCGTCCGGCGGTTGTGGGCCCGAGCGATGAAATATCGCAACATCGCCTCGGTGATCTCGAAGTCCGCGATGACACCATCGCGGAGCGGCCGGATGGCCTGAATGTTCCCTGGAGTGCGGCCGAGCATCTCTTTGGCCTCGCGGCCGACAGCCAGGACCTTCTTGTCACCCCGGGCGTCCCTCTGCACCGCAACGACGCTGGGCTCACAGCTGACGATGCCTTTACCCTTCACGTAGATGAGCGTCGTCGCCGTCCCCAGATCGATGGCGAGGTCGTTCGAGAACAGGCCGTAGAGCCAGTCGAAAATCATCGGTTTCTCTCGGGAGGACGCGGACGGGAATGTCCCACCCGGACCTCCCTACACGAGGGGAATCGGGGCACCGTACGTAGCACGGTCGGAACTCGCGGTGCAATCGCCCATGATTGAAGCGACGGCCCGCCGGCCGGCACACTCGACGGCCTGGTTTTTGCGGCGAACCGCAACGTCCGGGGCCTCGTTGACCGGACCGGAGTCGAGGCATGAGACCAGGGTTTGGCCGGCAGAAGGGGTGGCGAGGCCCGGAACGACCTCAGTCGTCGTCCCAGTCTTTCCAGTCCTTCTTGTTTTCGCGGCCCTTCTTGGCGCCGCCCTGATCGAGCTTACCCTTCTTCTTTTTCTTCTTGTCCCAGTCGGTAGCGGGCCCGGGGGGAGGGCCTGCCCGACGTTCGCCCCCGCCCCTGCCGAGCTCCGGTGGGGGACCTGGCGCGAAGTCAGGGTAGCCACCTCCGCCGCTTGGCGGTCCGCTGCGCGGCGGGCCGCCGCCGTATCCGCCGCCGCCATAGCTCGGCCGGTCGCCGCCGGGCGCGCCCGGCGGCCGGTCGCCGCGCGGATGAGCGATGTTCACCATCAACGCGCGGCCTTTCATCTCCACACCGCGCAGCGCAGTGATGGCCGCGTTCGCAGCCTCGGCGCTGCCCATGGTGACGAAGCCAAAACCGCGCATCCGTCCATCCGGCCCAACCGGCAGGTGAATGCGCACAACGGGCGTGACGCCGACTTCGTTGAACACCGTCTCGAGATCGGTCTGCGCGGCGTCGTAAGGGAGATTCCCCACGTACAGCGTGCGATCTCCGGTGTTTCCGCTGGCCGGCCCAGGCGCGACGCTGGTGGCATCACGCCGCGGCGGCTCCGACTGGAATGGACGCACGGATATGGAGCGGCCCTCCTGCAGCGACCCATCGAGCTGGTCGCGCGCGGCGGCTGCTTGTTCGGACGTCGCGAGGGTGACGAACCCGAAGCCCCTTGGGCGTCCGGTGTCACGGTGCTTTGGCAGCGTCACGTTGACGACCGTTCCACCGGTCGCCTCGAAGAGCTGCCGCAGCACGTCCTCGGTCATGGAATCCGGCAAGCCCGCAATAAAGAGCTTGCGCTCATCCTCGGTCGACATGCTTCGCGATCCTCGTTCAGCCCTTTCTAGGAGTTCCCCTCGAACAGACACCGTTCGACGAGCTGGGGGCACGATATCGTCCGCTAGTCGCAGGTTCAAGTCACGACTTGCCCAATCGCGCGTTCGAGACAACGGGCCGCACCGCAGGGCAGCGGAAGGCCGACACCCCGGCGCCCAGCTGGGTTATAGCTCTGGCGACCCGTGAAGCTCCGAGTCCTCGTCAACCCGAAAGCCGGCGCGGGGGTCGCTTCCCGCAAGATCCCGGAGATTTCCCGCGCACTGGACCAGGCCGACCTGCCGCACGATGTGCGGGAGACCCGAGGGCCGGGCGATGCCCGGAGGCTGCTCGACCAGGCTCGAATGGAGGGTGTGACCTGCGTCGCCGTCGTGGGTGGCGACGGAACAATCAACGAGGTCAGCCAGGCCTACATCGACCGGGAGGGCAACCCCGTCCCGGGTCCGGAGCTCGCGCTCGTCCCCGCTGGGACCGGCGGCGACTTTCGGAAGACCTTCGGGCTGACCGATGGCGTGGCCGAGGCGGTCCAAAGAATTCGTGATGCAGCGCCGCGCCCCCTCGACCTGGGCGTGCTGCATCTGATCGCCGACGATGGTGCGCCCGTCGTGCGTGCGTTCTTGAACATCACGAGCTTTGGCATCGGCGGCCTGACCGACCGCATCGTCAACAACACGCCCAAGTGGATGGGCGGCCGCGCGGCGTTCTACACCGGGACACTGCGGGCGATGGTCGCGTATCGAAATGCGCCGGTACGCGTGCTCGTGGACGGCGAGCCGTTCCACGAAGGGCCGATCTTCAACGTCGCCATCGCGAACGGGCGCTTCTTCGGCGGCGGCATGCAGATCGCGCCGGATGCCGACCCCTCCGACGGCCTGTTCGATGTCGTGGTGCTCGGCGACCTGAATCCGCTCGAGACCCTGGGGCTGTCGTCCGCGATCTACCAGGGCAAACACCTGGGCCGAAACAAGGTTCACTTCATCCGCGGTGCGCGGGTCGAAGCGGAACCGCTCCGCAGCAGGAGCCCGGTGCTCATCGACATGGACGGAGAGACGCCGGGGCGGCTCGCACTCAGCGCGAACATCGCCAAGGGCGCACTCACGATTCGGGCGTGACCGCCTCGGGCGCTTCCGGCTCCGCCTCGGAGGGCGCTGGGTCAGGCGGCCGAAGCGGAGTCCTGAGGGCGCGCCAGAGCACGACGGCGCCGGCGGTGAACAACAGAAACGCCCCCCACTGCGCGGGCGTGAGCCCGAAATAGCGCGCGTCCGCCGTCACTCCCTGGCGGATCCGCAGGAAGTCCAGACCGAAGCGGATTGGCGAGTAGGCCACACACATGCTCCCCAGGTAGAACCCCCAGGGGCGCGGTTTTCTCTGCAGGTACAGGAAGCCGAGGGCGAGCGGGACCGTGAGCACCATTTCGATCAGGCCCAGGTCGAGGCGTCCACCATCCGGGTAACGCACCGCGAGCCACAGGTTGCTCGCGATCCCGGGGTGATCGTGCGCGACGCTGCAACCCAGACGCCCGAACCACCAGCCGACCGGAAAACAGCTGGCAACGACGTCCGCATAGTGGAGCGCCTTCTGTTTGTGGATGACCTTCCACACCACGAGGCCGATGGTCGCGCCGGCAAACCCGCCGAAGCTGCTGAGCCCTTCCCAGAGCCGGATCAGCGAGAGCGGGTCGGCCATGATCCGCTCCGGGAAATAGAAGATGGTGTCGAAGACGTGACCGCCGAGAAATCCGATGCCACCGCACCACATCATGAAGCTCATGAGCTTCTTGTCGTCGAGCCCGCGGCGCTTGCCGTGTTTGATCATCAGGTAGGAGGCGACGTACACCCCGATGGCGACCAGCGTGCCGAAGGGTTTGAACGAGAACGGCGCCGGCGGAAAAGTACCTCCGAAAAAACCCTGCGGGATCAGCTCGAAATCGGGCAGCTGAATGAAGGGGATGCGCGGCTCGCCGATCATGGAACAGTCCTCGGGATGGGTTCGACCACCAGCTCGTCATCGACGTCGGGCGTGGGGGCGGCCAGCATTTGCACGCGCACACCGCGGCACTCGCGGGCAAGCACCACCGGGCTCACCGCCTCACGCTGGCATTCGTTCGGCGCATAACTCGTGCCCAGCGCCGATTCGACGATCTGAACGGCACGGGCGATGGCGTAGGTTCGGGCCTGGGCATCGTCGGGGCGAACTGGGACACGTTCCGATGCTTCGTACAAGCGATTCCAGAGCTCCGGACCCGCGAGCCGAGCCTTCACGACCGTGCCGCGATAGAGCACGAGCTCGACGTCGAACACCATCTTGCGGGTAGCAAGGCGCCGCGATTCGGGGATGGAATACGACAAGATCACGCTCTTCAGGCAGCGCTCGTCGGCGCAGCGCGCCGCGGGCGCCTCGACCCGATAATGGTGGATCAGCTCGTGGTGCAGCTCGCTGGTGGGCTTTCCAAAGCTCGTGACGCCAGACAGGCTGGCGCTCCACTCGGCGATGGCTCGGACGGCCACCTTCCTCGACTGGTCGGCATCGGCGAGCCGCTGTTCGACTCCAAGCGCGTCCTCGAGCACCTCGGCGTCGCGCTGGCGCGTGGCGCGGCGGCTCGAGCGAAGCTCGTTGATCCGCTCGGCTGCGAGCTTGCCGTGGGGACCGTCGGGCAGCGTGCCGAGATAACGCTCGAGCGCGGGGACCGAATCGCGGGCGCGCTCGTAATAGAGCGGCTCGGCCCGGTCGAACCAGCTCTTCACCTGATCACGCCAGCGGCCGTCGGGCACCTGCTCCAGGTACTCGAAGCTCGCCCGGAGGCGCGCCTCGCTGGTCTCGGCGGTGCGGGTGCGCCGGAACTTGTCGTAGTCGACCGGATCGGCGGTCAACGCCTCGGACGCCGCACCGCAGCCGAGCGAGAGCCCTGCCAGAAGCACGAGCGAGCGCCTCATGGTCCTTTGTCCGGAGGGCAAAAATTACACTCGCTCGGCGCGCTGGGGGCGACGTCATCGACGTAGGTCTCGTAGTCGCCGCAGGCGGCGTAGCGGAGCGCGCGCAAACAGACCTCGCCGTCGTGAACCAGCGGGAAGCAGTCCTTGGGAAACGCGGTGGCGACGGGGAACTCGTCATCACATGCGTTGGTGCAGCTATCTGTCGCGAACCCGCACTCGTCGCAGCGGGAACAATCGATCAATTTCTTGTTGCCGAAGAAGGTCGTGGGAGACAAAAGCTCGGGGCTCTGCCCGCAGCCGCCGATGTCGCCCGGCGTGGGGGCGATGCAGAAGACGAGCAAGAGCGCGGCGACGCCGAGCTTCTCCCAGCTGGTCGGACGTGGATCTGCGGGCCTCACGGCAGCACCTCGAAGTCGATTACTGCGCCAAGCTGGAAGGATAAGATGGGGATCACCGTCAGCGCCTGATCTTGGGTCGCTGCGCCATAGAATACGTCACCGATCAGCTCCGCCGTCACCCCGAGCCCCGCGCTCACCAGAAATACTCCACCCGCTGCCAGCTCGTATCCCAGGTTCGGGTCCGGCGTCAGCACGATGGGGAGGCCTGCGCGGCCGAACAGCCAGAAGCGCGGCGGCAAGCGCTGGATCAGCAAGTAGGACGGGGTCAATACCTCCTGCGGTACGCCCTGGAGCGCGGCGGAAAAGTGCACGCTCGCGCCGTGCTGAAAACCGTCCGGTGGTCCGAACGCCACGCTGCCGGCGGCGTCCAGATAGGTCGCGGTGAGCGAGAGGGATTCGGCGTCATCGCCGAGCGGCGTGGCCAGGCGGTACGGATTGTTGAAGCGCAGCCCTCGCCCGAGCGAGAGCGCGCCCATCAGGTGCAGGTAGCTGCCGTCCACCGGCGCGAGGGCCGCCGATGGCTCTTCTTTGCGAGCGTCTTCGGCGCCCGCCACGCCGCAGGTGATCGAACATGCGACCGCCAGCAACAGCGCGCGGCGGACGTTCGGCTCAGGCACACGCACGTTCGACGTCGTCGACACTGCGCGGGACGTCGGACGTGAGTACGCTCGGGCCTTCACTCGAGACCAAGACGTCGTCCTCGATGCGGACGCCGATGCCGCGATACTGTTCGGGTACGCCTTCCGCATTTTCGGCTACGTAGATGCCCGGCTCTACCGTGATCACCACACCCGTGTCGAGTGGGCGTGCCTTGCCGGCGACGAAGTAGCGGCCGACATCGTGTACGTCCATGCCCAGGTAGTGGCTGGTCCGGTGCATGAAGAACTTCTTGTAAGTCTGCTTTTCGAGCACCTGCTCCAGCGGCCCCTCGAGCAGCCCGAGCTGGACCAAGCCCCGCGCGATGACCTGAACGCTGGCATCGTGGATCTGCTCCAGCGTCGCGCCGGGTCGGGTGGCATCGATGCTGGCGCGCTGCGCCTCCAGCACGAGCTCGTAGATGGCCCGCTGCGGAGCGCTGAACTTTCCCGCGATCGGGAAGGTGCGGGTGACATCGGAGGCGTAGTAGCCGTATTCACAGCCGGCATCGACCAGCAACAGATCGCCAGCCACCATCTTGCGATCGTTCTTGCGATAGTGCAGCACGGTGGCGTTGGGCCCCGAGCCGACGATGGACCCGTACGCAGGTCGCTCCGAGCCGTGCCGCCGGAACACCGCCGAGATCTCCGCTTCGACCTCGTACTCGTACACGCCGGGCTTGGCCTTGGCCATCGCCGCCAGGTGCGCGTCACGGGTGATCTCCGCCGCGCGACGCATGAGGCTGAGCTCGTCGCGGGCCTTCACCCGACGCAGCTCGTGGATGATTGTCGCCGGGTCCACGATCTCTACGGGCCACGAGACACCGAGCTTGGCCCGGGCGCGCACGCGATCGATGGCCGACAGTACCACTTCGTCGAAGCTCCGCTCGAGACCGAGCCGGTAGTACAGCCGCTCGCTGTTCTCGAGCAGCTCGGGCAGCTTCTGAGCCAGCTCCGCGATCGGATGGGCCACGTCGGCGCCCAGATCTCTCACCGCGCCCTCGACGCCGGCGCGCGGGCCGTCCCACACCTCGCGCTCGGGATCCCGCGGACGCACGAACAAGGTCATCGGCGCGTCCTTGCCGCCGCGGAGGCAAAATACACTCTCGGGCTCGTCGAAACCGGTCAGGTAAAAGAAGTCCGAGTCCTGCCGGTATTCGTGCTCCACGTCGTTGTTGCGAATCGCAAGCGGCGCCGCGGGGAGGAGGAGGACCGCCGAACCAAGCGCGTCGAGCACGCGCCGCCGGCGCTCGCCAAAGGGGCTCATCATTCCGATATCCTAGTCCGGGGATGGCCGGGGCGGGAGTGCCCGTCGAGTCAGTGCAGACGCCAGATCTCGATCGCGTAGCGTCCATGCCCGCGCTGGGCTCGAACGACGCTGCGATACTCCCCGGCCTCGAACACACAAAACGGGCCGTCCGGCTTGACGATCGGCCAGCGATCGTCGCTGGTGTCGAATGCGATCTTTGCTCCGCTCGGGGCAAACACCTCGACGTCGAGATCCTCGACACTGGGTTCGGCGACCGCAAAAATCCGATAACACTCGCCGGCCTCGGCCTTGAAGCGGTGCTCCCGCTGCTTGCCGGCTGCGCTCAGCTCGGAGCCTCGGCTCTCGGTCGCCTTGCGCATGCCGTTCGACGGCCCGCACATCAGCCCGAGCCGCAGCACGTCGGTATCCGGCTGCGTCCGCGGTTGGAAGTTGGCGTAACACTTGAGCCAGTTCCCGCCCACCGGCGCTGGTGATCCCGCGTCCGACGGCAGTGGAGGCGCGGACTCCACCACAGCGGGCTCGCCCTTTTCACTCGCGGCCGGCGGCGCTGCCGCCGCTGCACTCGCCGGGGCGCTGGCGCTCGTCGCGGCGGGATCGGTGGACGGCGCCCGGCACCCTGCGAGCAACAGCCCCAGTCCCAGACAAATCAGCGGCTGGCGCATCACCTCGCACATAGCCGATCGGCGCGACTCGCCCAAACGATTGACTGACGCAGTGCGCCAGGCTAACCCGGCGCCGTGGCCCACAGCGACATGCCCCCTCCGGACGGCGACGACCCGCCCGAAGAGAAAGAGCGCGAGCGGCGGCGCCTCGAGCGACTGTTGCCCGAGCTGATCAAGCGCATCGTCGAGGCGGGCTACGTGAAGCTGAGCGAAGGTCCGGAGAACGTCCGGGAGTTCGTGCGAGACATGAAGCTGCCGAAGGAGGTACTTGCCCTCCTGCTCACGCAGATCGACGAGACCAAGAACGGGCTCTACCGGGTCGTCGCCAAGGAGATCCGAGATTTCTTGGAGCACACCAACTTCTCGGAGGAGATGGCCAAGGTGCTCACGATGCTGTCATTCGAGATCAAGACGGAGGTACGTTTCATCCCCAACGACGAGCGCCTCGGCATGCCGAAACCCGAGGTTCGGTCCAAAGTCAAAGTGAAACGAGAGGCGCGCTCGGAGCCGCCCGCGCCACATACAGACCCAGAGGGAGCGGAGGAGGATTCCGCGTGAATGCGCTGACAGCTGGAAGTGAAATCGATTCTTGGTGCACCAAGTGCCGCATGGACCTTGGCCACCGCATCATCGCCATGTTGGAAGGACGACCCAAACGGGTCATCTGCCAGACCTGCGGCTCGCAGCACAACTACCGTGCGCCGCAGTCAGAACGGACTCGAGTGGTAAAAAAGACAGGAAGCACCGCCCCGCGCAAGGGCTCGGTCGCACAACGCGTGACCGAAAAGGCCAAAGCCGAAGCGGAGCGCGTCAACAGCTGGGAAAAGCGCATCGCAGGCCAAGCGGTGGACGCTTTCACCCGCTACTCCATCGACAAGATCTACTCGCCGGGTGAGCTCGTGACTCACAAGAAGTTCGGCGAGGGTTTCGTGGCCGAGGTGCTCGACGGCGGAAAGGTCAGCATCATGTTCCGCGATGGCGCGCGCATGCTGGCACACGGACAGAGCGCGTGAGCCTGGCGACGGCTCGAGGCCCGGACGGTTCGGGCCGAGCCCGTCGCATGACAGTCGTGGCGCTCGCCTTCGGGCTGGCCGTTCTAGCTGGCGCGACCACCGCCCGTTCGGAGGTGGCGATCACGCCGGCAGCTGACGGTCAGCTCGGCGCGTGGCTCTTGGCCGGTCCGCTGAAGAAGGACCTCGCGTGGAAGCTCGCCGAGAGTGAGCTCCGCGCGTATGCAGACAAGAGCGCCAGCGGCGCGCCCGCGTTCCGGGTGCTCGCTGTGAGAGACGGGGCCCTCGATCTCGACAAGAGCCTGGGCACGGGGAGGAAATCCGGCGCGGCAGCACTGCTGGCCGGCAGCCTCGTGCTCGAAGCCGCACTCGATGGCTGGCTGCTCGCGTCTGTGGATGGTGCGTTCCGTGTCTCGGTCGATGGCAAGGCGCTGTTCGAGCGGAACTCGCGCTCGCTCAGGGGCAGCGCAGTGGACGCCATCCCACTCCGGCTCGACCCGGGCAAACACAGCGTGGTCCTGGCCCTCGAGCACCCGGGCGCCTGGTGGGCCGTCGAGGTTCGCCTGCTCGATGCCCGCGACCTGCTGCCACCTCGCGGCGCGCGATTGCTCCTTCCCGGCACCACGCCGGAGGACGAGCGCCGGCTGGCGAGCGACATGTTGACGGTGAGCCTCGACGCTGGCGTCAGCGCCGCCGCGCTCAGGCCCCGTCTCGGCCTGGAGTACCGCCGCGGCGCGCCAATCGCTGCACCGCTCAACGTGCAGGCTCGGGTCCTCCACGCCAAGCGCTCCGTCGAGCTCGCGCTGGGGCAGCTGCCCCTCGGGCCCCGCGGTGTTCCGCCGTTCGAGGCCAGCTTGCCGAAGCTGGACGCTGAGCAGGAAAAGTCCACCGGATCGCTGTCGGTCGACGTGAGCGTGGGCAGTGTGAAGCGCACCGTCTCTGCACGGGTCGACGCCGAACTGCTCGCTGTCTTGCGCCAGGCGCGCGAGGCGCGGGTGCGCCTCGGCCGCCACGAGCCGCGCAGCCTCGACGAACGCAGCCTGAGCGCGACGCTCGATTTCGCGATGGGCGCGGTCGTCGCCAATGAAGCCGGCGCACTCGGGCGCCTGCGCAGCTTGCTCGGGACGTTGAGCGCCGGGACCGATCCCCTCGCCCGTCCCGGAGTCGTGTCCTTCGCACGGAAATCTGCGGTCGATGGCGAGCCGGACCCAGCGGTGCTCCACATTCCCGCGGGCTTCGAGCCCGGTGGCACTCGGCGCTTCCCGTTGGTCGTACTGCTGCACGGTCTCAACGGCACGGCCGAGCGGATCGTGGAAGTGTTTCTGGACAGCAAGAGTACGGGGCCGAGCGTCGACGCCTTCGTGCTCGCCCCCTACGCACACGGCAACGCGTTTTACCGCGGACCGGGTGAGCGCGAGGTCATGGACGCCGTCGCGTGGGCGCTCGCCACCTACCCCATCGATCCCACGCGGGTCTCCCTCAGTGGCGTGAGCATGGGCGGCACGGGCACGGGCCACCTTGGCCTCCGCTACGCGGACCAGTTCTCCGCGGCTGCACCCCTGTGCGGTTACCACAGTTTTTTTGTCCGTCGGGACACCAAGGGCCGACCGATCCGTCCCTGGGAACACGAGCGCATGCACCACTGGTCACCAGCCAGCTGGGCCGAGCGCGGCAAGAACCTTCCGCTGTGGGTCGCCCACGGTACGCGGGACTTTCCTCTGGAGAATTCCCGCGTGCTGGTCGATCGCTACAGACAGCTCGGTTACACCATCACGGACGAGTGGCCCGACACGGGCCACGACGTCTGGACGAAGGCCTACGCCGGCGCCCGACTGGTGCCGTGGCTGACACGAGCAAGACACGACGCGGCAGCCCCGCACATCGTCGTGAAGACGGATCAGCTGCGCTTCGGGCGCATCGACTGGGTGACAATCACCGAGCTCGAGACCAGCAGCCACATGGGCAGCCTCGACGTCGATGCCACGAAGCCCGAGCTCGTCGTCGTCAAGACCGACGGCATCGTCGGGTTCAAACTCGAGCGCGGCCCTCGCCTGCCGAAGACCGGAAAACTCGAGCTCTCGATCGATGGTTCGAAGCTCGAGCTGGGTGTGGACCAGGCCGTGGAGCTCTCGAAGCGGAGCGGCCACTGGCAACTCGGCGCAGACAAGCCGCGAGCAAAGCGCGCGGGGCTCGAGGGTCCGATCCGAGACGTCTACCTCGAGCCGGTCGTGTTCAGCTTCGGCAGCGGTGATCCGCGCACCACGCTCGCAAATCGCGAGGTCGCCATTGCGCTCTCGCGACGCTACGGGCCCGACGTTGCGTACCGCGTGCTGCCGGACACCGATCTCGACCAGGCGACCGTCGACAGCCACGCCGTCTTCGCGGTCGGCTCGGCCACCGACCACGTCTTGCTCCGCCGCGTCGCCACGCGACTCCCGATCCGATTCGATGCCAAGGGTGTGCAGCTGGGCGAGCAGAGGTTCGATGCGCCCGGCGCTGGTGCAGCGTTCGTCTACCCGAACCCGGAGGCTCCGAGCCGCT